>SWDL01000185.1 GCA_005116795.1 Nitrospira sp.
ACCCGCTCGACATCGTCGACGGCATCGGACTACCGGAGCTGCTCGCGAAACGCACGACCGGATTGATGCAGCCGCAGCTCGCGCCTGCGATCGAACGCGCGACGCGCAAACAGTTTCCTGACGGAATCGCCGCATACGGCACCGACGCGCTTCGCTTCACTTTCGCTTCGCTTGCGACCCAGTCGCGTGACCTGCGCTTCGACCTCGGCCGCGTCGCAGGCTACCGCAACTTCTGCAACAAGCTCTGGAACGCGGCGCGCTTCGTGCTGATGTCGACCGAGGCACCGCTCGCCAATGGCCCGGAGGAATTCTCGGCCTACGACCGCTGGATCCGCTCCCGGCTGCACGGAACGATCGCCGCTGTACGAGAGGCTTTCACCGCGTATCGCTTCGACCTCGCCGCCCAGGCCGTCTATGAATTCACCTGGTACGAGTTCTGCGACTGGTATCTCGAGTTCAGCAAGCCCGTGCTCCAGTCGGATCTCATGGACGCCATGCTCACGGCGCTCACCGTAGAGTCCGGGAACGACCAGACGTCGTCGTCCCTGGTGACCAGGCACTCGGTCCGCGAGCAGTCGTCCACATGCGCCGCGTCGGGGTTGACCATCCTGCTCGCGGAAGATCACCCGGTGAATCAGGCGCTCGCGACCCGACTGCTGCAGAAATGGGGGCATCACGTCATGGTGGCCGGGAACGGGCGCGAGGCGCTCGCGGCGTTGGACGCTCAGGCGTTTGACCTCCTCTTGACCGACATTCAGATGCCTGAGATGGACGGCCTGGCCTTGGCCACCGCCATCCGGGCTCGCGAGGCGACCGGCGGAACCCATCTGCCCATCATCGCCATGACCGCGCACGCCCTCAAAGGCGATCGTGAGCGGTGCCTGGCAGCCGGGATGGACGCCTACGTGGCCAAACCGCTCCAGCCCGCCGAACTCACGAAGGTCATGGCCGACCTGATGCCAAGCCGGCCCGCAGCCCCGCCCCTGCCCTCGGCCGCTCCTGCGCCAGAGGCGGATCGCGCCACGGCCTTCGACTACGAGTCCGCGCTCGGGCGGGTGGAGGGCGATCGGGCGCTGCTGGTCGACATGCTGAACTTGTACCTCGACAGTTCCGTCAAGCTCACGGCGCTCATCCAGGACACGCTCAGGAGTCAGGATGCGCGGGGGCTGGAGCGGGCCGCCCATACGGTCAAGGGCGCGGTCGGCACATTGAGCGCCCAGAAGGCGTTCGAGGCCGCCGTCCGACTGGAGGAGTGCGCGAAGGCGCGCGACTTCCGGCAGGCCGGCGAGGCCTGGTCGACGCTCGAGCAGGAGCTGCAATGCTTACGCCATGCGATCGACTCCTTGATGAAACAGGAGACCCGGTGAAGATTCTGGTCGCCGAAGACGAAGAGATGTCGCGCCGGTTGCTGACGGCCAATCTCTCCAAGGAAGGCTATGAGGTGGTCCCGGCCACCAACGGCCGGGAAGCCTGGAATCTACTTCAAGAACCGGAAGCGCCCCAAATCGCGATTCTCGATTGGACGATGCCGGAGATGGACGGCGTGGACGTCTGCGTGGAACTCCGGAAGAAGGGGGGCGAACCCTACGTCTATGTCATTCTCCTCAGCGCGAAGAGCAAGAAAGAAGAAGTCATCGAAGGGCTCCGCGCCGGCGCCGACGACTACCTCGTCAAGCCCTGTCATCCCCTGGAGTTGATCGCCCGTGTCCGATCCGGCGTCAGGATCCTGGACTTGCAGAAGGAACTCATCGAGGCCCGGGAAGCGCTGCGTATCCAGGCCACCCAGGATGCGCTGACCGGATGCTGGAATCGCCGCATCATCTTCGAAATTCTTGACCGCGAGTTCCAGCGCGCCAAGCGCGAGACCGTCTCGATCGGCGTCGTCCTGGGCGACCTCGACCACTTCAAACACATCAACGACACACACGGCCATCAGGTCGGCGATCTCGTCCTGCAAGAAAGCTCGCGCCGCATGCGCTCCATGATGCGCCAGTATGACGCCGTCGGACGCTACGGAGGGGAGGAATTCATGATGGTCCTGCCCGGGTGCGACTGGCAGAAAGCGGTGAACCAGGCTGAGCGGGTTCGCACCTGTCTGGAGAGCAAACCGATCGTGCTGCCGGACGGGCAACCCATCACGGTCACGATGAGCCTCGGGGTCTCAGCCAGCGACCTGCACACCTACGACAGCGTGGATGCCCTGGTGCACGCGGCGGATCAGGCCCTCTATCGCGCCAAGAACAGCGGCCGGAATCGGACTGATCTCACCATCCCCTGGACCGTGCAAAAGAACGTCTCCCGCCTCATTCATAGCGCAAAGCTTCGATCGGGTTGAGATGGGCGGCCTTGTTGGCCGGGTATAAGCCGAAGAACAACCCGATCACCACGGAAAAGACGAACGCGACCAGGATCGCCTGCGGCGAGATGATCGTCGGCCAGCCGGCGAAGATCGTGGTGGTCCGCGCGCCGAGAACCCCCAGCACGATCCCCAACACGCCGCCGACCAGACTCAGCGTCATCGCCTCGATCAAGAACTGCATCAGAATATGCCGCCGTGTGGCGCCCACCGCCATCCGGACGCCGATCTCACGCGTCCGCTCCGTCACCGACACGAGCAGGATGTTCATAATCCCGATCCCGCCGACCACCAGGGAGATCGAGGCGATGGCAAACATCATGGCGGTGAGTGTTTGGCTCGCGTCCTCCTGCACGCGCCCGATATCGACCTGGGTCCTGATCGTAAAATCGTCCGCCTGTTCAGACTGAAGCCGATGACGGGTCCGCAGCACCTCGCGCACGGACTCAACCGCCTCCGGCAAGTCTTCGGACCGGTCGGTGGACGCAAAGAGGGCGCCGACCGAGCCGAGGAACTGCGTGCCGAGGACTTTTCGCTCAGCCGTCGTGAAGGGAATGAACAGTATGTCGTCCTGATCCGATCCCTGGGCCGACTGCCCCTTGGGCGCCAACACCCCGATGACGCGGAACGGCACGTTCTTGATGCGGATCGTGGACCCGACCGGCTCCTCCCCAGGATCGTAGAGGTTCTCCACGACCGTCTGCCCCAGCAAGGCGACGCGCGCGGCGGTCTCCATGTCCGTCTGGGTGATCGGGCCCCCGCTGCTATACGACCAGTCGCGAATGGTCAGATAGCTGGCCGAGATGCCGTTCACCGGCGCGTTCCAGTTCTTGTTGGCGTTCACCACCTGCATGACGTCCCGCTTGCCGTATCCCGTCTCGACCAGCAGCGGGATTTTTTTCTTCAGATCCAGGGCGTCGGCCACCGTCAAGGTCACTGCCCCGCCCTGTCCGCCGCGCACGCCTCCGACCGTGGTGGCCCCGGGTAGCACGATGATGACGTTCGAGCCCATGCTGGCCACCTGAGCCCGAACCGCCGCCTTGGCCCCCTCTCCGATACTGACCATGGCGATCACGGACCCGACCCCGATGATGATCCCCAGCATCGTCAGGCCGGCGCGGAGCCGATTCCGGCCGAGGATGCGGAAGGCCGTCAAGATGGTCAGCCACAGGAAGGCGCTCATGGGACCACCGGCTCGTTCACCGGCCTCGTCGCGCGCCGTTCGTCACGCACGATCTGGCCGTCTTTCATCAGGAGTTGCCTCGAGGCGTAGCGCGCGATGTCTGTTTCATGCGTGACCAGGATGATCGTGATGCCGTCCTGTTGATTGAGGGTCTGCAGAATCCCCATGATGTCGCGGCTGGAATCGGTATCCAGATTGCCGGTCGGCTCGTCGGCCAGAAGGATCGCCGGCGCGGCCACCAAGGCGCGGGCGATCGCCACCCGCTGTTGTTGCCCCCCCGAGAGCTGGGCAGGATGATGGCCGACCCGCTCCGCCAGCCCGACCCGCGCCAATGCGTCCGCGGCGCGCCCCCGCTGCTCCTTGAGCGACAGCCCCCGGTAGAAAAGCGGCAACTGCACATTTTCCAGCGCATTCGTCCGAGGGATCAGATTGAAGTTCTGAAAGACAAACCCGATTTGCCGGTTGCGGATGTCCGCCAGGGCATCCTGTCCGAGCGCGCTGACTTCCACGCCATTGAGACGATAGCGGCCCTTTGTCGGAGCATCCAAGCAGCCGAGGATATTCATCAGCGTGGACTTGCCGGAACCGGACGCGCCCATGATCGCGATCATCTCGCCCCGTTGGATCGTCAGCGTGACCGCGCACAACGCCTGGACGTCGATATCCCCGGCCCGGTAGACCTTCCACAGATCCTGGCATTCAATCAAAGCGCTCATAGAATCATGTGGAAGCACGGCCTCCGAATCAGACTTCATCCACTCTCAATCACAGAATGTTCAAAAGGGCTGTCCAGCGAGGCCGCAGCGAGCGAGACACCGAGGCGTACCTTTTGGAGGTACGTTGAGGTGGGGAGCGATGCGAGAACGACGCCGGCAGCCCTTTTCAACATTCTGTCAGAGGCCGCGGTCGCGGGAACGCGGCCGATGCTGCCCGCCTCCTCCAAAGCCGGGAGGCAGCGCATCACTCCGCGATCCCGAGCGCGTCGTTTCGATACCGACGATGACGGGCTCGCCTTCGCGCAAGGCCTCGGTGATAATTTCCGTGAACGTCCCATCGGAGATGCCCGTCTGGAGCGACAGGGCCTCCGGATCGCCTGAGGCGCCCTCCCGCCACACCCGCTTCTGTCCCGGAGTCGACGTCTTCTTCGGCGCGGCCGCCGTCGCAGGGCCCTCCGACGAACCGGCCTGGCGGGCGGAGGAGGCTGCCTCACGGTGGCCGGATTGGGGAGGGCTGAACCGGAGGGCCGCATTGGGCACCTTGAGGGCATCCTCTTTGCGCGCGACGACGATGGAGACATTGGCCGTCATGCCGGGCTTGAGGCGGAGATCCCGATTGTCGACCTCGATGACCACATCGTAGGCCACGACATTCTGGACGCTGATCGGCGCGTTACGAACCTGTTTGACCATGCCGCGGAAGGATTCCCCCGGATAGGCATCCACACTGAATGCCGCTTCCTTTCCTTCCGCAATGCCGCCGATGTCCGCCTCACTGACGTTGGTGTCGACTTGCATCTTGGTCAGATCGAGGGCAATCAAAAACAGGGTGGGCGTCTGAAAGCCCGCGGTCACCGTCTGGCCGACCTCCACGTTGCGCGCAATCACGATGCCGCTGACCGGCGAGCGGATGACCGCGTACTTGAGATCGAGGTCGGCGGCATCCAGTTGGGCTTTCGCCTGCTTCACCTGCGCCTCCGAGACCTCCAGTTGGGCTTGGGCGCCTTGCATGGTGGTCACGGCGACATCCACATCGTTTTGCGACACGAACTGCTGCCCCAGGAGGGAATTGATCCGGACCAGCTCGCGCTTTCGTTGAGCCAGATCGGCCTGGGATTTGGCCACGACCGCCTTGGTATTGGCCAAGGTCGCCGCCGCCTGATCACGGCGAGCCTGATACACGGAGGGATCAATCGTGGCGACAAGATCGCCCGCCTTCACGGCGGAATTGAAATCGGCATGCAGGCTTTGGATCTTGCCCGTGACCTGGGCGCCGACCTGCACCGAGACCACCGGATTGATGGTCCCGGTGGCCGTCACCATGGACTCAAGGAGCCCACGCTCAACCGTGGCCGTCCGATAGCGCACCGGCGCCTTGCGTTCCCCTCCGAAGAAGACATACCCGCCTACGACGAGGGTCAGCGCCAGCACCCCGATCATCCAAACCGCTTTTCGCATGGTGTCGGATCAGTCTCTGAGGCCGCACCGCAAAGACCATGTCGATGATTCTATCAGGATATGGCCTCCTGTCCTAGTGGCAGACCATGGCAGTGGGCAGACCATGGCCGCCTTCCCGAACGACGGCAGGAGGCTCAGGCAGGATTGACAACACCGCGGGCCCTCTGCCCGATCGGCGAAGGACCCGCATGCGTTCGCAGAGTCCGTCAGGGCTGAGACGCTATTGCGACGTGGTAATCCGATCCTTGATCAAATCAAAGGTGGTCTTCGGCATGATGTTCTTGGCCACCAGCTCCCCTTTCAGCTTATAGGGCCGGTTGCCGATGACCTTGTCCGCCACATCCCTCGACATGCCCAGGAACAGGACCATGTCGTTCGCCGAAGCCGTATTGATGTTCACCGGCGTCAACCCGGCGGGCGGCATGGGTTGGGCCACCGCCGGAACCGCAGGCGCCGGCACCGACGGCTGCGGAAAGGCCGGCGCAGCTCCCGCACCGGGAACCGGCGGCACGCTGAGAGAGGCCCGCGGGACGCCGCCCGGCGTCGGAACGACTGAGGCCGTACGCGGACGTTCCTTGAGTTCTTTTTGATACCGGGCCACGGTGGACTTCAGGGCTTCGTTGTGGTGCTTCATGTCCTCATATTCTTGTCGTAACGACCGGTTCTGCCCCACCACGTCCTTGACCTTCTGCTCCAACTCCTTGACGCGACCTTCGACACCGGTCCGCTCCTTTTCCCGGCTCTCCTTGACCCGCTGCAACTCGGATGAAACCAGTTCCGCATCACCCGACAATTTGCCGTTCAGATCCTTCAGGCTTTTCACCTGTTGATCGAGCGCGGTCTTTTGCGACCGGATCCGCTCCAGCTCGGTCTTGGCCGACTCGGATTCGGCTATCGCCGCTTCATAGTTGCTCTTGGGAACCATGCAGCCCTGCAGCGCGAGCGCCGCGGCGAGAATTACCGTGAGACCTGCGAACATCCTCATCCCATCCTCCTTCGAAGCGGCGCCGGCGCCCCTCGTGCCCTAGCTTTCAGTCGATGTCGGTTCTGCGCATCCGGTCATCGGCAGACGTGCCTGCCTAGTTACGTGTAGTAGATGCCCGGCACTTTGTCAATAGTTAGACCCTTTCCGATCCGGCAGGCTCGGGCCGGAAAACCTGCCGAAGATGCCGCCATTGCTTGACTGAAACAGGTGGCTCTGTGAAGATCGCCAAGAGCCGAACGAATCTCAGCATTTCCCCTTAGAGCGCAAGAACCCGGAAGGAGAGACCAAGAACTATGGACGGTTGGGGACCTGGGTTAGCGATTATCTTAGGCATCGTCGAAGGCCTGACTGAATATCTCCCCGTCTCCTCGACGGGCCATTTGATCCTCGTCAGCCGTTGGCTCGGGTTTACCGGCGACGTGGCGGATACGGTGGATATCGCGATCCAGATGGGAGCCATTCTCGCCGTCGTCGCGTATGAACGAACCAAGCTCCGGACCTTTCTTGGACAGGCATGGCAGGAACAGGCCGATTTCCGCACACAACTCGGCGCCCGTGCCGATAGGACTCTGCGACAGACGCTTCGGGCTTCGATGGAGACTCACCGGAGCTTGTGGTTCCTCATCGGGCTGGGCGTGGCCTTTCTCCCAGCCGGGATCATCGGGTTTCTCACTCACAAATGGATCGAGTCCCACCTATTTAATCCACGAACTGTGGCCGCCGCGCTGATCGTCGGCGGCTTCATCATCATGTGGATCGAGGCCTGGAAGCACGACGCACGGATCACTCAACTCGACCGAGTTCCGTTGATGTCGGCGTTCCTGGTCGGCGTCGCGCAATGTGCCTCGTTGATCCCCGGCACCTCTCGATCGGGCGCCACCATCATCGGGGGGCTGCTGGTCGGCATGGATCGCAAGGTCGCCACGGAATATTCCTTTTTCCTAGCCCTTCCCACCCTGATCATCGCGACGGGCTATAAGTTGATCAAAGCCGGCTCCTTGCTCAATGGGGAGGACCTCATGGCCCTCTTCCTCGGCATGGTGGTGTCGTTCCTGGTGGCCTGGGCCGTCATCGCCGGCTTCCTCGCCTTCGTCCAGCGACACACCTTGAACGTCTTCGCCTACTACCGTATCGTGCTCGGAATCATCGTGTTGGCCGTGTTTCATTGACCCTGAGGACTGACGGCATGCAGAAGCCCGCCTCCGATACTGTCCGCGTCTTCGACACCTGGGTCAACGGGGCGCAAGGGACGATTCATTTTGACGTGATGACCACAGACCAGGAGACGGCGCTACGCCTCGCGAAGGAGTTCTTGGTGAGCATCGGCGAGCCCGACGCGACCATCACCACCGAGGAATGTCAGTTCTGCCACAACGAACCGCTCGTGGTCTTCTCATCCGACCAGCAACGCCAATTCCGCGAGCAGGGCGGATTCATCGTCAAGCTGCCGGTCTGAAGACCCGTCGATCGTGGTTCGACAAGCTCACCACCCTGAGCCCCGTCGACCGTTCGACCATGCTCACGGTTGACCCCGAGTAAGATCGAGGGGGTCGAAGGGTATCTCGTCGCTCGTCATTCGTGAAGCGCTCCGGGAGGCGTGGCTCCCAAACGCTGCGCTGGCCGGCGCCATCCAGCCACTCGGTGACCGGGGTTGACGCTAGCATGGATCCCGTTATAATGTAGCGCGTGATACGGTCTTTCCGTGGGCGCGGGACTGAGGATATCTTTGATGGCCTCCGCTCCCCGCAGGCACGGAGTTGCTGCCCGGAAACAGTCTGGACGGTAGCCCGTCGCAAGCTCGATCAGCTGAACCGAGTTCGGGACGTTCAGGAACTGACTGTGCCGCCAGGCAATCGCCTCGACGCATTGCGCGGAAATCGAAAAGGACAATTCAGCATTCGGATCAACGCCCAGTACCGCCTGTGTTTTCGCTGGGAATCAGGGGCTGCGTATGAAGTCGAAATCACGGACTATCACTAGCCGGCGCAGAGCCTCCCGACGACCACAAAAGGAGCTTGTCGCGCGCCGGCTTCCCTCCTCCAGGCCGCCGACGCATCCAGGCGAAATGCTGCTAGAGGAGTTTCTCAAGCCGTTGGGCCTGAGTCAGTCCCAGTTTGCCGTACGTCTGGGCGTATCATTCCCACGATTGAATGAAATAGTTCGCGGGAAACGGGCGGTTACCTCGGACACTGCGTTGCGATTGGCACGAGTACTCGGGATGTCTGCTGATTTTTGGCTGGGACTGCAGCTCGATTGGGACCTGTGGCACGCCATGCACGGGGAGCGCGCCGCCGGAATCGCCCGCCTGGAGCCACTCCGCCGAAGCGCCTGATATCAGTCCGCCGCACCTGATTGCTTGGGCTCTTTTCATCCGACCAGCAGCGCCAGTTCCGCGAGCAGGGCGGGTTTATTGTCAAGCTGCCGGCCTGAAAGGGCGTCGCTCGTCGTTCGCAAGCACCCTGAGCCCCGTCGAAGAGTGACTCGTCGCTCGTGAGGCACGGACCACAAGCGCCCGTGAAAAGTAGGATCTCCCCCTTCTGGCCTCTCCCATTTTTGTCCCCTATCTCTTGCTCATGTTTCCAGCAGCCACACATGCTCTTTTGCCGCACACTTCCCCTTCAATCCACCAGGCACATCTCTACTGGCAATGAGCGTTACCTCATACCTCTCTCGATAGTGCTGACAGACCTCTTCGTGACTGATTGAAAAAGGAGGGCCGGCCATTAGTCCTTGGTCATACTCATAGCAAATGAGCAACTGCGGAGCTGTACCCGTTATCTTCATGAGGTGTGTCGCATATCGTCTGCGCATGTCTTCGGGCAACGCAACCAACGCGGCCCTGTCGTAGCTCGCATCGACCGGGCCAAGCATCTCGCGAGACAACGCAAATATATCACCGACAAAAATGTCGATATTGTTTGCGCTATAGCAATCCATCCCGCCGATTTCCGATATTCTTGGCTCCCTACCAAGTTCCACGAACAATTGCTCAATAGCTAGCTTGCTCAACTCTGCGCCAGCCACACGACAGCCTTGAGAGAGGAGCCAAGCAAGATCAAGCGTCTTCCCGCACAACGGGACAAAGACACGACGGCCCTTTCCTAAAGACAGCTTGTCGAAATATGTGACGAGGAGCGGGTTGGCTTGCGTTTCGTGAAAGGCAATTTCATTCTTCTCCCACCGTTCGTGCCAAAAACTTGCATCCATAAATAAGACCTCTCCGGCGCAATCAGACGTTGCCCCCATCTCGTCGCTCGTCGTTCGTGAAGCGCGGGCCACACAGGTCCATGAAAAGTAGCAGGTCCCCTTATCCCCGTCCCCAATGTTGTCCCACGGCTACTCCTCGTCCGTTCTCAGCAGCGAAATAGTTCGTGATACCTCTGTCCCCTCAAAGAGCCCCTTCCCGCGAAATCTGGAGGTACTGCCCCATTCCTGTTAGAATGCTTTCATAATGAGGCACCGATGAAAACCCCGCTGAAGCAAGCTTTCGACGAAGCCGCCAAACTTCCGGCCGAGGAGCAAGAAGCCTTGGGGCGATGGATCATGGAAGAGCTGGCCGCGGAACGTCGCTGGGAGGACCTGTTCCACCGCTCCCCCACACAACTCAGCCGCCTCGCCCAAGAAGCTCGCGATGAGGACCGTGCGGGAGAGACGAAACCGCTCGACCCCGACCGCTTGTGATCTCGAAAACCACGCGGCGGTTTCGCGAGGGATTGGCGGCCTTGCCGTCCGACATCCAGCATCGAGCCCGTCACGCCTACCAGCTCTTTCGCACGAATCCTCAGCATCCCAGCCTGCATCTCAAAACGGTCCATCCGACAGAGCCGATCGTCTCCGTTCGTATCTCCCTCGGCTATCGTGCTTTGGGAGTTCGCGAGGGAGAGACCATAGTGTGGTTTTGGATCGGCTCACATTCGGAGTATGAGCTCCTGCTCACTCGCCTCTAACGCACTTCCCAACCGTGTGGGCAACACCCCCAGAGCGGACTTAAGGGGTCAGACCCCTTTACTTTCTCTGGTCGCCCAAGAATCGAGCAGAATTTACCCACACGAATCTGCATTGAGCCCGTTCTCTCCTCGTAAAGGTAACTGAAAAGAGGATGCCTTGCCTGAGTAGTGTCAGAAAAGGAAGTGAGTTGCAAACCGGACGACGACGCCTACACCTACGGTCCCGATCAAGAACCATAGGAATCTTGATCGTACAGATGCTAGATTTTCATGTCTTAGTCTCCCGTCACCAATGCTAAAAATAAGATCAGGAAAAACCTTTGCTGTCATTGCAGGAAATAACCAAAGGAGGGGACCTATCAATACAACGAGGACTAGTGCTTAGTTGCATAAGTAATCGATAAGGCGTACTGTCTTGGGCAAGGAGGTCGCTCATGTCCAAGCAGCCACGAACGTTGCGGTGTTCCGAGCAAGACCGGAAGACGCTGGAGGAGTGGGCGCGCAGCCGGACACAGGAAGCGCGCCTGGTGGAGCGCGCCAAGATCATCATGTACTGCGTGCAGGGACACTCGATCAGCGACATTGCCCGGAGTTTGCGTGTGCGCCCGAATACCGTGATCGATTGGCGGCGGCGTTTCGACCGCGAAGGCGTACCCGGCCTGGCCGATCGCCCGCGCTCGGGCAAGCCGCGGCGGTATGGCGCGGACT
>SWDL01000186.1 GCA_005116795.1 Nitrospira sp.
GGGCGCCGGTTCGACGACAGGCCGGCAGGCCGTCGCGCTCTATCTCGATGCCGCGCTCGTGGCGATTGTGGCGTTGCTGGCTCTCGTGGTGCTGGTGGATGCCCTGCGTCAATGGTATGGATACCTGGTCCAAGGGCGTCCCTGCGTGAGTCGTGAAGTGGTGGTCTTCGCCGGCGGAGGGACGTCGGCCGCTCAGGCGCATCCTACGGCGAGCCGTGGCGTTTCTTGCCCCATCAGTGGGTGTTGCTGAATTTCGTCAAAGAGGTGACGTGTGGCGGATCTCTCGTCGTTTGATGTGGTATCCAAGGTCGACATGCAGGAAGTGAAGAACGCGATCGACCAATCCCTCAAGGAAATCGGGCAGCGATTCGATTTCAAAGGCACCAAGACGGAACTGACGCTGAAAGAAAAAGAAGGAGAGGTGGTGATCGTCTCCGACGACGAGCACAAGCTCAAGGCCGTGGTGGATATCGTGAAGACCAAGTTCGCCAAACGGCAGGTGTCGCTGCGGGCCTTCACCTTCGGCGCGTTGGAGGGCGCGCTGGGCGGCACGGTGCGGCAGGTGGCCAAAATCCAGAACGGTCTGGCGACGGAGAAAGCGAAAGAGATCTCGAAGGAGATCAAGGAGAGCAAACTTAAAGTACAGACGCAGATTCAGTCCGATCAGGTGCGGGTGCAGAGCAAGAGCAAGGATGAGCTGCAGTCAGCGATTGCCTTCTTGAAACAAAAAGACTTTGGGATCGATCTCCAGTTCATCAACTACCGATAGCCTGTGAACAAAAGACGTCGTACTGTCGGTCACGGAAGGTGCCCGCAGGTCCTGCCGCCGATCAGCCCGGCCATGCTCTCTGCACCCATCCCCATGACCCATTGCAGACGAAGGAGCAATGGGCGCCCCGTCCCTTCCGCTGCGCGTGGCCGGGCGCCCGGATCGGCGTCACCCGCGGGCACAACGACCGGCAAAGAGAACGTGATCTCGAATGGGGGGGCGCAGCGTGGTGAGCCCCTGATAGCTGCATTCCGTTTCTGCTTCGCTTTCATCTCCCTTCTCGCCCTGCTCAGTTTCGTCGGCTGCAAAGGCAGCGATGCGATTGTCGTCATCACGGTGCATCCGAAGAATCCCGACATTCTCTATGTGGCGACGAACGACTATATCTTCAAGACGCGGGATGGCGGGCAGACCTGGGAGAACTTGTCGAAGGGCATGACCCATTCGCGGGTCATCTCAATGGCGATCGACCCGGCGTATCCGGCGACGGTCTATGCGGGCACCAAGGGCGACGCGGTGTTTAAGAGCTACGACGGCGGGCAGCGGTGGGTGTCCCAGCGGGCAGGCCTCGAAGATGTGACGATCACGTCGGTGGTGAATCAGTTCTTGTTCGATCCGGCCGACAACACGCATCTCTTTGCCGCGACGATGATGGGGGTGTTTGAATCGAAGACCGCGGGAGACCAGTGGCAGAAGCGGATGGACGGCATGAAGGAAGTGCTGATGGTTGTGACGATCGCGCAGGATCAGGCGAGGCCCGCCATCCTGTATGCCGGCACCAGCGGCGGAGTCTATAAGACGACCAATCGGGCCGGAAAATGGGAGAAGGTCAACAACGGGCTCGTGCCGCCTGACGTGTTGCAATCCTCACGAGCGCTGGGGGTGACGGTGGTTCAGGTCGATCCCTTTGTCCCGGATACCGTCTACGCCGCCACGCTCAGCGGCCTGTATAAAACGGAGAACGCGGCCCAATCATGGACCCGCATCGGGGAGTCTTTACCCGACCAGATGCTGGCTTCTATGGTGTTGGATCGCGCGCAAGCCGGGACGCTCTCTGTGGCGTCTCGGCAGGGCGTCCATCGCAGTGAAGACGGGGGAAAAACTTGGAAGACGCTGAACCAGGGTCTGGCGACACTCAACATCCGATCGCTGGCGCAGAGCCTGATCGATCCGAACGTCTGGTACGTCGGGACCAACGGCAGCGGGCTCTATCGGAGCCACGATCGCGGAGAAACCTGGACGGCCATGCCGCCGGTTGTGGTGAAAGGCTAGATTATTGGGGCGGAGGAGTCGGCGAAGTGGGGCCGTGGCTGCGCGGCGAGAGGGTATCGCGGTTCTGGCTTGAGTCGCCGATGGCGGGTCCGGCCCGCGCGGGAGTCGAGGAGCGGCCGAAGGGGCCTCGCTCCGTGCCGATGTCGAAACCGACATTCGGTTGCCGCGTCGTATCCTCCACATCTGCCCCAACCCGTTCTCGCAATGAGGCGGCAGGTCGATTTCCGCCTTCTATATTCGACCCGTAGCGATTGGGCATTGTCGAGTCGTCGATGGAGGTCCCGGCCCGTGGGCGAAGAGACTGTGAGGGGGTAATCCTGGGCGTCACCACGGCGCCGATCCCTTCTCCATAGGCGTTCCGAATCGTCGTATCTTCGATGTCGGTGCCCGTTCGTGCCGAGGTCGGGGGAACGGTGGGCCGAAAGTCCTTCCGCAGGCTCTCTTCTTCCCGCTGGATGCCCTGCTTGATGCGGCCGGTGGTTTCGTAGCCCTGTCCGTCCAACGTCTCAGCAGTCTGTTCGATACCCTTCATCCGCTGTTGGATCTGACGCAGATCGTTCCGGGCCTTGACCACCGGCGGCACGATGGTTTGCAAGGTCTGGCCCCTCCACTGCGTTTGACGATTGATCAGCCCTTTCTCCTGCACTGCCTCCAAGAGAAATGAGGCTCGGTCCTCCAGCGCATTAGCGTCTTCCAGATATTCGGGGTCAGAGACACAGCAATCCAAGAATTGCCTGTATTCGGTCAAGAATCGCGATGTCGCCGATTGAATGTCCTCAATCGCCAATGGGGCTTTCGGTGGTCCCGGTTTCCGATCCGCCGCCTTCTTCTTGGCCTCCGTATCAATCAATGGTGTACAGCCGGCCATGGGCGCCGCCGTCAACTGCTGATCCGGCGTCTTGTTAGGACACCAGTAGATGGAACCGGGGCTGTCTATCTGAGCGGCATGAGCGGCAGAGGCCAACCCTATCAGGAGAACAGGGGTGATGAGGGTGGTTATGGCAAGGAACGCGCGGGAAAAAGATCGCATGCATTCAATTGGACTATGGGGACCGGGAAAAGTCAATCATTGACTGGGACATCATCGGCTGGGACGCAGATGTCCGGTGTCTTGGTTGCAAAGGGGTTTTTGTTCGGATAGGCTTCATTACTGTTCATCGCGTTACAGCTAAGGCGCAGGACATCATGCCGGTCGTGTATATCGAGGATATCGCCAAAGACGTCGGACAGGAGGTCACCATCCGGGGCTGGGTTCGCCACAGTCGGGTGAAGGGCAAGATTCAGTTTCTGGTGGTGCGGGACGGGACCGGCGACCTTCAATGCGTGATCAGTAAGGCCGCGGTCGGCGATGAGTGGTTTGCGCAGATCAGTCAGGTGACACAGGAGTCCTCGGTCGTCGTCACCGGCCCCGTGCGCGCCGACGCCAGGGCCCAAGGCGGGTTCGAACTCGACGTGACACAGGTGGAGATTCTCCAACAGGCCGAGCCCTTCCCGATTCAGCCCAAGGAGCACGGGACGGGGTTTCTCATGGAGCACCGGCACCTCTGGCTTCGATCGAGCCGCCAGCATGCGATTCTCCGCATTCGACACGAGATCATCCGCGCCTGCCGCGACTTTTTCGACGACCGAGGCTTTACCTTGGCGGATTCGCCGATCTTCACTCCCAATGCCTGCGAGGGCACCACCACCCTCTTTGAGACCAAGTATTTCGATGAGAAAGCCTATTTGACGCAGAGCGGCCAGCTCTATAGCGAAGCTACGGCGGCTGCGTTCGGCAAGGTCTATTGCTTCGGGCCGACGTTCCGGGCGGAGAAATCGAAAACGCGGCGCCATCTCATGGAATTCTGGATGGTAGAGCCGGAAGTGGCTTTTGCCGAGCTGCCGGACATGATGGATCTGGCCGAGAATTTCCTATGCGACATCGTGGGGCGTGTGCTGGAGAAGCGGCGGCCGGAGCTCACGATTCTGGAGCGGGATACGGCCAAGCTCGAGCGGATCACACGGCCCTTTCCCAGGCTCACCTACCATGAGGCCGTCGGGCTGCTCCAGAAGAAGGGGAATCCGATGCAGCCGGGCGATGATTTCGGCGGCGACGAGGAAACGTTGCTCTCGAATGAATTCGATCGTCCGGTCATCGTGCACCGGTACCCGGCGGCGATCAAAGCTTTCTACATGCAGGCCGATCCAGCCAACCCGGCACTGGCTCTGTGCATGGATGTGCTGGCGCCGGAAGGCTACGGCGAAATCATCGGCGGAGGCCAGCGTCTGCACGAGTATGACAAGCTGATGGCTCGGATTCGCGAGCACCATCTCTCGGAAGAAGCCTTCCGGTGGTACGCCGACCTTCGCCGATACGGGTCAGTCCCCCATGCCGGCTTCGGCATGGGCATCGAACGGGCCGTCGCCTGGATTTGCGGCCTGGAACATGTTCGTGAAACGATTCCCTTTCCGCGAATGCTGTACAAGCTCTATCCGTAGAGCAATCCACGGGGACAGTCGCCAGTCGGAAAGGCGACAGTCCCCATGGTCTCGCGCGATGTCCCTGAGTCTGCGGGGTCGCCACTATGTCAGGCCTTCGTAGTCCGTCATTTTCCTCCACAGATCCCGAGCCGGTGCGGGCGGGTTGTAGTCCTAAAGCCCATGACCACAAGGGCCTAGGCGCTGTTGGGCTACCCACAGGGTAACCCCCAAGAATGTTGTTGACATAGTAACGGGAACCCGTATAATCCAGCCGCGAAGTGGGAAGAAGTGGGTATAAATGGTATCTCATTGGAAAGTAAAGAGAACAAGGCCCATATCCCCGTCCTCATCAATGAAGTCATGGGATGGTTGGTCTGGAAGCCAAACGGCCGGTTTCTGGACTGCACCGTGGGGCTTGGAGGGCATAGTGACGCTCTTCTGGAGCGCGGCGGACCGGAGGCTTGTCTCATCGGATGTGATCGAGATGCGGAGGTCCTTGAGATGAGCCGCGCCAGACTTCATCGGTGGGGCTCTCGTGTGCACCTGGTGCACGCGCACTATCGAGACCTCTGGAGCCATGTGGAAATTGTTGGTGAACGGTCATTTGACGGGATTCTCTTCGACTTGGGTGTGTCATCTGTACAGCTTGATGACGCGCAGAGAGGGTTTAGCTTCCAGAGCGAGGGTCCGCTCGACATGCGGATGGATCGTACGAAGACACAGACGGCTGCTGATCTCGTGAACACGCTTCCAGAGCAAGAACTGGCGGATCTGGTCTATCGATTCGGGGAGGAACGCTACTCGCGACGTATCGCCCGGGCGATTGTGCGTGCCAGAACTGAATTCCCACTTCTTACCACCTCGCAATTAGTTGATGTGGTCCGCCGCGCAGTCCCCCGGGCCTATCGTCATGGGAGAATTCATTGCGCCACTCGGACGTTTCAGGCCCTGCGTATTGCCGTCAATCGTGAGCTTGACGATCTGGGTCCCTCGCTGACGCAGGCGGCCTCGAGGCTCTCGCCGGGTGGACGCGTCTGCGTCATCGCGTTCCATTCGCTCGAAGATCGTATCGTTAAACAGACGTTTCGACATCTGGCCTCCGGGGTGGCTCCCGTCCTGGCGCTCTTGACGAAAAAACCGGTGGTGGCGTTGGAATCCGAATGTGACTCAAACCCGCGTGCCCGGAGCGCCAAGCTCCGGGTCGCAGAACGACGAAGGAGTGAGGACGATGGGAGGTCGGCATGAAAGTGTTGATGGGGCTCGTGGTGGTGAGCTTATTGGTCTACGTGGCGGAGCGGGTGGACATCGTTCGCCTGGGGTATCAGATCGAACGCCTGAAAACCGAGCGGGCCGTCCTGCACCGGGAGCGCGACGAGCTCCGCGTCAAAGTGTCCAAGCTGTCGTCTCCCGAACGAATCGCCCATCTGGCGACGGACCGACTGGGAATGATGCAGCCTAGGAAGGACCAGGTGGTCCTGGTGCATGTGGGACCGTTGTCGCCCGTCACGACCGGCACTGCAGGGTCCGGCATTCAGTTGGCCAGGCACGTCCCGAGCAAATGAGCTGGTATGAAATCCGCTGATCCGTTCCGCGGTCGACGCATCGGAATCGCCATTATCCTCATGATGGCGTTCTCTGTGGTGCTGTGCCGTCTGTTTCAGCTTCAAGTCCTCCAGGCCGGCGAGTTGACCGCCAAAGCTGACCGGCAGCACCGAAAGGCCGTCGTCCTTGAGGGGCCACGTGGCACGATCGTGGACCGGCAGGGCAAGGTTCTTGCTGCGAATGTGGATGTCCCCTCGGTCTTCGGCGTTCCCACGTCCCTCGAAGATCCCGCGGGCGTGGCCAAGGATCTTGGGCGCCTGCTCCATATCAAGGCGGATGAAATCGAGCGACGGCTCAAGCAGGAGCGGAGTTTCGTCTGGATCGCCCGCAAGCTCGATCCGGACGTTGGGCGGTCGCTGGAAGCGCTGTCGCTCGACGGCATCGGGACGGTGATGGAAGGGCGGCGCTTCTATCCGAAGGGCTTCCTATTGGCTCACGTGTTGGGATTTGCGGGGCTTGATGGGCAGGGCCTCGAAGGGCTGGAGCGGCGGTACGAGCCCTATTTACGGGGCGAGAAGCAGACAGT
>SWDL01000187.1 GCA_005116795.1 Nitrospira sp.
GCCGTGGGTATTCGGAAGGCCAGCATCCATCACCACTTTCCAACCAAGGAACAACTCCTCGACGAACTGATCGAGCGGTATAGCCGGTATTTTCTCAGTCTGGTCGATGACATCATCGGGTCACACGCAGGACCGGCAGCGAAGCTGCGGCGGTACGCCTCGTTGTTCGAGGCCACTCTCTCGGAAGGACGGCAGAAGAAGGCCTGTTTCTGCGGGATGCTGAGCGCCGAAGTGGAAGCCTTGGGGGGGGCGCGCCGCCGCGGGCCTGCGCCGGTTCTATCGCGGGAACGAACGACGACTGACGCACATATTGGAAGAAGGACGGCGCCGGGGGGATTTTAGGTTTGAGGGCGATCCTCAACTGACCGCCACGCTGATCTTTCAGCTTCTTGAGGGCAGTATCCTGATTGCGCGGGCGGATGGCGGGGCGAAGCGCTTTCATGCCGTTACCGAACAGATGATGAAGCTGCTTCGCCGATGATTCTTCGCGCTTGTCGAGAAAGTCGGGAAAGAGGCGATCATGGGACAACAACGAAATGTCAGGTAGAAGAGTGTGGAAAAGGAGGCTGTTATGAGACGGTTCATCTACTCCATCTTGGCAGGAGTTCTGTGTGTTGGCTTGACGGCTGTCACCATGGCAGGGGAGAAGGGACAGAAAAAGGTTGGGGGCGAAAAGGACCTCAAATCCATGTCCCAAGAAGAACAGGTCAAGCTGGCGTTGAGCGCCGCGCCTGCGTCTATCGCCAAGGATGCCGCCGTCATGTTGCCGGGCGAAGACGGCAAATTGGTCGAGGTGAAGAAGGGGACCAACGGCTTCACCTGCATCCCCGCCGTCAACAACCGACCTGACCCGGACCCCATGTGCTTTGATGCGGCGGTGGGCCAGTGGGTGGACGCGCTTCAAAACAAAAAGGAGAAACCGGGCAACACGGTCCCCGGCATTTCGTACATGGCGCGCGGCGGCTATCACTGGGAGAAAAACGGGAAAGTCCTGATGAACGAAGAACCGGGCGCGAAGTTGGTGAAAGAACCGCCCCACTGGATGATGATGTGGCCCTTCACCTCCCAGGAGACCAAGTTGCCGGCGATGCCCAATCCATCCGGCGTGTGGATCATGTTCGATGGGACGCCCTACGCACATTTGATGGTGTATCAGGACCCGAACAAGATAAAGGAGAAGTAAGGCTTAACCTTTCCTCGCCGGCATAGACGATGAAACGTCTGCCGCGAAGGAACCCCACGAGCGTGAGCCGGAATTCCTGAGCCAACTGGACGGCGAGGCTTGAGGGCGCGGAGATGCAGGCGACGGCCGGGAGACCGGCCACCAGCGCTTTTTGAATGATTTCGAAGCTGCCGCGGCCGCTCACGAGCAGAATGTGCTCCGCCAGCGGAAGCCCTCCGTTGAGCAACGCCCAACCGATCAGCTTGTCCACCGCATTGTGCCGGCCTACGTCCTCCCGCAGCGTGAGCAGCCTGCCGGCGTGGTCGAACAGGCCGGCCGCATGCGGCCCGCCGGTGCGGCTGAAGAGCTTCTGGTCGGAACGGAGCATGTCCGGGAGCCGGCAGAGTACCTCGGGATCAATCCGAAGACGCGGATTCGGCCGGCGAATCCCGCGAACACGTAGGTCGTCGATGGCGGCTCTGCCGCACAGGCCGCAACTGGATGTGCTGATGAAATTTCGCCGCAGGCGCTCGGGGTCGATCGCGGCCTCCGGGTGGAGTTCGACGTGGACCAGGTTGGCCTCTTGTCCCGGTTCGGCGCTCTGGGTCAGCGCGGTGATCTGCTCACGACGAGAGACAATCCCTTCGGAGAACAAGAACCCTGCCGCCAACTCGAGGTCGTGCCCGGGCGTGCGCATGGTGACGCTCAAGGGCTGCTGATCGACGTGGATGGCCAGGGGCTGCTCCCCGACGAGGTAGTCCTGGACCTGGGCGATGCCGCCGTCCTTCCACTCCGTGACCAATGTCAGGCCAACGGCTCGGTCGGCGGCTCGAATCGGACGTGCGGCCGGAGACTTCTTCAGATGATCCATCATGAGGCCTGCGCGCGTGAGAAGGGGAGTGCCTCGATCTCGCCGGCCAGGGCGCTTAATGGTTCGACGGGGCTCACCGGGATGACCTCAACAGTGGCGTTGTAGTCCGGCACTCCGCTGGCGTCAAGCCGACCGGCTGGGACCAACACATTCATTTCCGGCCAGTACCCTTGCAGGCAGCCGGGTTTGACGCGATCAATCTTGACACGGCCCTGGAACTCGCCCACCTCGTTGCGTAGGATCACCGCATCGCCGGATCGCAAGCCGAGCTGTTCCGCGTCTTCCGCCGACATGAGAATACTGTCCCGCGCAGCGCCGACGAGGGGATCATGCTCCCCCTGCACCATACTGTTAAACTGTTTACCGCGTCGGGTCGTCAGGAGAAATCGGTGGGCCGGGATAGGCTCCTCCGGCAGCTCCACCAGGCTGAACCGGCCCTTGCCGTCGGGGGTGGGAAAGGAATCGGTCAGGAGGCGCGGACCTCCATATTGGACGTGGTCGCCCTTCTTCTTCAAGTTTCCGATCCCCTTGTACGTGGGGCAGAGACGGTCGATCTCACGGCGAATATCCTGTGTGTCCTGCCAGGGGAACACCGTTGCTGCGCGGTCGGGGTCGAGTCGCCTGGCCACGAGCACAGGGATTTCCCATTCGTCCCGCGTCTCGCCGGGTCGAGGTCCTGGAATCTCGGGGCTGTAAATGATCCGTCGCTCCGTGCTGGTTTCGGTGCCGCCGCCGCGCTGCTCATATCGGGTGCGGGATGGAAGCAGGAGCACGAGGTCGGCCGGATCCTCCAACATCGCGGAGGTGACCACGATGTCCTGGTGCACCCGAAGTCCGACTGCGGCAAAAGCCCGCCGCACGCGGTCGGGCTCGGGCAGAGTCTCCATCATATTGCCGCCGCTGAGCCAGAGCGCGTCGATCTCGCCGCGCTCGGCCGCCAGGATCAGGTG
>SWDL01000188.1 GCA_005116795.1 Nitrospira sp.
TTCCTGATAGCCGCGCGCCTGATTGATCAGCCGTTCACGATCCTCACGCGCCCGGACGACCTCGTGAAAGGCATCTTTCACCGCCTCTGGTGGATCCACCACCTGCAACTTAAGTTCGGTGATCGTCAGGCCAGTCCGGTAGGTATCCAGGAGCGTTTGCAGAAACTCGATGGCTTGTGCCTCAATTTCGGCACGACCGATCGTTAACACGTCTTCGATGGTGGTGCGGCCGATGACACTCCGCAGGCTGACTTCCGTCGAGTCATGCAGGGCGCGTTGAGGATCAACCACCCGAAACAGGTAATCCCCAGGGCTTTTGATACGATACTGTACGATCGCATGCACATCCACAATGTTCTGGTCGTGGGTGAGCATCAGCGATTCGAGGGGGACGATGCGATACGTCGGGTCGACACGAAAGCCGACTTCAATACGACGGACCGCCTCCACATCGACAATATCCACGCGCTCCACAGGGTACGGCAGGTGGTAGCGTAACCCTGGACCGCGCTCCCCCACCATTTTGCCAAACCGTCGGAGCACCCCCTGCTCGCCGGGGTTGACGGTATAGATGCCAGTGGCCAGCCACAGCAATAGAGCCATGAGCCCAAGAGCCCCGGCGATCAGCACAGGCGTGTTGAAACGCTGTCGGAGCGTTTTGCTGTCCACGTCGACACGCCGTGGACGGACTGGTGATGTCATCGTGTCTCTCCTACTATGTGTAAGGGCGGCAAGGCCGTCCCGTACCTTGTCTCAGCAGACAACAGTGCCTTACGCTTCCCTGTTCCCAGCCAGCACAACGCTGGCGGCGCGGTGGTCACGGTGGTGGTGGTCCGCAGGTCCAGTCTCTCCCGCTGGCGGCGTCGCCGTTGCCACCATGGCGCGGAGATCTTCCCCAGAGAGCCTTTCCTGGCGTCAGAGGACCTCCACGGCCTGCCGCAGATCGAGGGACTGCGGGCCAAAGCGGGCGAGGTCGAGCAGCAGGCGTCGCGCGTCCCCCCAATCGCTCCAGTAGACCCCCTCGATGGGGAGAACGGCGAGCCAAGGCGTACTGTGGGTCAGGATGGCTTGCGAGAAATGCACCGGGGGGAGTTGCGTATAGAGATCAGACAGCACAGCGGCTTCGCGTGGTGTTCCCAGCACCTGTCTGAGGCGACCGAAAGCGTCCCAGAGTGCCGGCGTCAGCATGGCAAACAGCTTCCCTAACACCCCTGCCTTCCCCACGACGACCATCGTGTTCCAGAGATAGTCCTGGCGCCAGAAGATCCGCGCCTGCGCCAGCGTCGGTTTCTCCCAAAAACGGCGCACCTGGTACAGTCTCTCCCCCTGGACCTGGCTCATCTCCTCCCCGACCTCGATCCAGCCATAATCCACCTCGGGCTGCGTGGGTGTGACTCCCAGCAGCACCAGTTGACCAGGCGTACGGGTCACGAAGGTGGCGGCAGTGGCTACCGCGGCCATAAACCGCTGCTCCTCCACCACAAAATGGTCCGACGGCAACAGGGCGACGATGGCGTCAGGATCCCGCTGCTGCACATGCAGCAGTGGCAGTAAGATCCCTGGACCCGTGTCGCGATTGCACGGCTGGATAATGACGGTGTCCACTGGACGGTCGTCCAGCTCTGTCTGAGCGTAGCAGAGATGGGGACGAGTGATCACCGTCAGGAGACGCTCTGGTGGCACCAGGCGTTCGGTGCGGCAAATGGTGTGCCGCAGCATCGACTGCGTGCCCAGGAAGGTACAGTACTGTTTCGGACGCTCGTCGCCAAAGCACGCCCGGATGAAGGGCCGGAGTCGCATACCGTCGCCGCCAGCGAGAATAATGCCCCAGAGATGGCTATGGAAGGTCTGCATAGGTTGTCCTCCTGTGTTGTCCTCCTGTGTTCACCTCTACGCTGTCACCTGGCTGTAAGCCTGTCAGCGTCGTTGTCGGAGCCTGGAGCGCCAGGCTGTTGCCCTTCTCCCTCTTGAGTGTCAGGCGTTCTGCCGCTCCTGCCGTGTCACGACCGCCGCGGCGGACTGCCCGTCGGCGGCCTGGACGCCCAGGCGCGCGCTACCGTGTGGTCACACGGGGGGCCAGCGTTGGCAGGCGCGGCTCTTCTCCTGGAATCGCCTGCTTCAGATACCGGTAGAAATCGCTGTCCGTGGTGAGGATCAGCATGGAATTCTTATTCGCCTTCTCGCCGTACATTTCCAGGGTGCGCGAGAAGGCATAAAACTCGGGATCGCGCCCAAAGACCTCGCCGTAGATCCGCGTCGCTGCCGCGTCGGCCTTGCCGTGGATCTCCTGCACCTGCCGGTAGGCGGTGGAACGGAGCTGGCGCAGCTCTTTCCCCATCGTCCCGAGGATCTCCGCACTCCGCCCTTCGCCCTCTGACCGGAACTGGGCGGCGATGCGTTTGCGCTCGGAAATCATTCGGGCATACACCTTCTCGCGTACGCTCTCCACATAGTCGAGGCGTTTGATGCGCACGTCCACCAGCTCGATGCCATACTGCGGGATGATCTTCCGCGCCTCGGCCAGGATGGTACGGGTGATCTCCTCCCGTCCGCGCGTGATCTGCTTCTTGAGCTCCGCCTCCTGCTCCGCCGGGACCTCCTCCAGGACGTCTTCCTTGGGGACTTCCCACGAGGCGCTGCGGACGAGCTCGATGAGTTCGCTGCTCGACACCTGGTCCCGGACCACCGAGTCGATGATGTCGTTCAGGCGCGACTGCGCCCCCGTTTCCGAGGCGACGTTCTCCAGGAATTTCTTCGCATCGGCGATGCGCCAGCGTGCCGTGGTGTCCACCCAGATGAACTCTCGCCCTTTGGTGGGAATCTGGTTCGGGTCCCCATCCCAGATGAGGAGGCGCTTCTCGAACCGACGCACCTCCTGCACCACGGGCAGCTTGAGGTGCAGTCCGGCCTCGGTCACCGGCTCCCCCACGGGCCGGCCAAACTGCACAATGATCGCTTGCTGGCCCTCCTCCAAGGTGTAGAACGTGCCAAAAAACGCCAGGAGGCTCGCCACCCCAAGGGCGATGATCGCGACGTGCCGCACAGTGCGCATGGCTATTTCCCTTCCGCCAGTGGCTTCGCCCCAGACTCCAGGGAGAGCCAGGGTACGAGAGCCTTCTGGTCGCTGTCCACAATATAGAGCCCCTTCGTCTCTGCCAGAAAACTTCCCAGCGCTTCCAGGTACAGGCGCCGCCGCGTGACCTCCGGTGCCTGCTGATATTCGTCCAGGATGGCCTGAAAACGGGTCGCCTCGCCACTGGCCCGGTTGACCCGTTCGAGGGCGTAGCCTTCGGCCTCGCTAATGCTCTGTGCGGCCACCCCGCGGGCTTTGGGAATTTCTCGGTAGGCCTGCTCCTGGGCCTGATTGATCGTCCGTTCCCGGTCCTGCCGGGACTCATTCACCTCGTTGAACGCCGGCTTCACGGTATCCGGGGGGGTGACGTCCTGGAGTTCCACGGTCACCAACCGCACCCCGGTCTCATAGGCCGTCAAGACCTTCTGGATCTCGTCTTTTGCCTCGCTGGAGACCGCCACCCGGCCGACGGTGAGCACGTCGCTGCCGAGCCGGTTCCCGACCACCCGGCGCATCACCGACTCGGAGATGTCGCGCACTGTCTTCGGCGTGTCTCGCACCGCAAAGAGGTAGCGGATCGGGTCTTCGATGCGGTCCTGGATGATCCACTGGACATCCAGGACGTTGAGGTCCCCGGTGAGCATGAGGGATTCGACCTTATAGGCCTGGTTCCCCATAAACTGCGTGCGCTGGCCGGGAGTAGATGCCAGCGTCCGGAACCCGAATTCTTCTTTGAGGACGCGGGCAGTGGGCACCAGACGGACGGTTTCCACCCCAAACGGCCACTTGAAGTGCAGGCCCGGGCCGGCGCTGCGCACCACCCTGCCAAAGCGCTGCACGATCCCCGTCTCTTCTGGCTGGACGGTGAACCAGCTGGACCAGAAGACAATCAGCGCCACCACCAGGGCGACGAGGCCGAGGATCAGGCCGCCGCGAGACCCCCGCCATGGCTGCCAAGCCTGCGCCAGGATGGCTGCCCATTCAGAGGCAGGCTGCCGGCGCTCAGGGGGAAATTGGTGTTCTGCCATAGAGACCTCCTGCCACGACGAGAGCCGTCGCGGCGCGGTTGACGAATGTGCTCGCTAACATGACGCACTCCTTTACGTTGGGTGTACGCGTCCGGCGTCCGACGATGCGGTTGCCGGCCACGCGGATCACTTCAATGAGTTCTCCAGCCTCAATGCGTCGGCCCCAGGGCAGGCGCAGCAGGGCCAGAGAGGCAGCGATGGCCAGCAGCCAGGAGAGGGCAGCCCATCCCCCTGCCGTGAGGATCACCGCCAGCGGTGCCATCGAGAAAGCCTGTCGCGTGCCTCCTCGTCTCGGCATGCTTCACAGGACTCTCCACCGATGACCTCGTGCATTGCTCCACAGCGCGGGCAGTAGTGCAGTTCCAGATCCTGAGACTTGATGATCTGCAACGTGATGTCACATGCTTGGCACTGCATCGTCTTCCTCCTCGACACGTCCTTGTGTGTGATACCCCCGGGATGCGGGGCACCCCCGTGCCTCCCATCGCCGTTACTCTCCGTGCCTTGATCTGTCGTCGGGTGTGGGCTCAGTCCAGTGGGTGACCCATCAGCCGCACCCCTGCCCGCCTCGGCGCGCCACTCCCGCGCTCGCGAGATGGCGGTCTGGAGCAGCAGAGCCGCGCCTGGCGCCTGGCGGCAAGGCGTGCTACGCGTCGCCTTGAGCGCCTGTGGTGGGAGGCCCCACGCCCCCTCGCCCCTCACTCGCCGCGCTCCGGGGGGACGAGGAGCACCGGCTGTCGGGCGCGCTGCACGACCGCGTGCGCCTGCGAGCCCAAGACGAGCTGCGACAGGCTGGCGTGCCCGTGCGTTGCCATGCAGATAGCATCGACGCCGAGGCGCCCGGCCACGTGGATGATGCCCACGTAGGCGTCCGGCTCGGTCACCACCTCGAGGCGCGTCTCGATGCCTCTCCCCTGCGCGGCGGGTGGGATCAGGGCGTGCAGGCGCGCCTGTGGGTCGGGGCCGTCCGCGCCCGGGTGGCGCGTCACGACGTGCAGGAGGTGCACGACCCCGCCGCGCGGGACGAGTCCGTACGCCACCGGGATGGCGCGGTTGGCGAGTGGCGAGAAGTCCGTTGGTACCAGGACGCGCTGGAAGGTTGGGATCTCCTGCTCGTCACCGACCGCGTCGCCGCGCGGGACGCATGCCACGCTCATCGCCGCGGCGTGGAGCACCCCACGGGAGACCGAGCCCTGCCAGAGCCGCGCCATCCCGGCGCGCTGGTGCGTGCCCACGACGAGGAGATCCGCCTGAGCTTCGGCCGCGAGCTGCGTGAGATGGGCGTCCACGCGCCCCCAGCCTGACTGGACAAGGAACGATGTCTCCCCTGGACCCGGTAGCACGCCTGCCCACGCCTCGAGGTCGCGCCGGAGCACCTGCTCGAGGTCCGGGAGCAGGTGATCGAGCGGCATCGGCGCCCGGAGGCCGAGACGGAGGTGCTCCCCGGGCGGCCAGGCGACCTGCGTCACCAGGAGGTCGCACGGGCCGATCACCCGCAGCGCGCTGGCCCAGCGCAGCGCGCGCTGCGCGGTGGTCGTGAGCTCGACGCCCACCAGCACGCGCAGCGGCTGCGCGCCGCGGGCCCAGGCTTCGAAGCGCGCGCCATCACGGACCACGAGCACAGGCATAGGCGAGGACTGCACCACGCGCTCGGCCATGCTGCCGAGCCGCCCGTGCTGTTGCGGCCGCGCGCCGAGCGCCGCGACGACGAGCAGGCGCGCTGCCACGCTGCCCGCAAGGGCGACGAGCTGTTCGTCCGCGACCCCGGGCACGGCCAGGGGCTCGACGTCGATGCCGAAGCGAGCGCGGAGTTCCTCGGCCTGCGCGCAGAGTCGCGCCCGCAGCGAGTCGTCGACCGCGTCGTGCCGCGCTCCACCCCGGTGCGCCGCTTCGCGCTTGTCCATGACGTGCACGAGCGTGAGGGCACCTCGCGCAGCGGACTCACCACGGCTCCTCCCCGAAGTCCTTGATGAACTCCTCCTCGAACCCCGGGACCCT
>SWDL01000189.1 GCA_005116795.1 Nitrospira sp.
TCCGGGACGAATCCCCCGATGGCATAGCCATTCACCTTTGCGAAGCGTCGCAGAAAGTGGTGGGCCAGCATCGGAATATCCTCCCGACGCTCACGCAGCGGAGGCAGGACGATGCGCACGACGTTCAGACGATAGTAGAGATCCTCTCGGAACTTGCCCTCTTTCACCATCTTGGCCAGATCGCGATTCGTCGCGGTAATGATGCGAACATTGACCTTCAGAGCATTGGTGCCCCCGACCCGCCGCAATTCCTGCTCCTGCAGCACCCGCAAGAGCTTCACCTGCATCATCGAGCCGACATCGCCGATCTCATCAAGGAAAATCGTGCCGTCATCGGCCGTTTCGAACAAACCCGGCTTTGCGCCCACCGCCCCGGTAAAAGCCCCCCTCTCATGGCCGAACAGCTCGGACTCCAGCAAGGTATCCGGCAAGGCCGCGCAGTTGACGGGCACGAAGGGTCTGTCGCGCCTGGGGCCATTGGCGTGAATGGCGCGAGCGATCAACTCCTTGCCGGTGCCGCTCTCGCCCTCCAAGAGCACCGTGCTCCGCCCTTGTGACACCTTGGCGACGACCTTGTAGACCTCCAGCATGGCCGGACTGCTGCCCACCAGCGGAGAGAGCTCCTGCCGATCGCGAAGCTCTTCCTTAAATCGCGCATTTTCACGGAGCAGTCGGCTGTGATCGAGACTCCGGCGCACCACCAGCTTGATCTCTTCTTTCTTAAACGGTTTGGCCAGGTAGTCGTAGGCCCCCTGACGGATCGCGTCAATCGCGCCCTCCATCGAACCGAAGGCGGTCAGCAAGACGATGGCCGTATCCGGAGACCGTTCCCGGAAGGCACGCAACACGGCGAGCCCGTCGACGTCGCCCATGCGCATATCCGTCAGCACGACGTCGAAGTGTCGGGCCTGTCCCTTGGCGATCGCGTCTTGGCCGCTCGTGACGGCCTCGACCTTGTAGCCTTCTTTCTGCAGCGCTTCGACCAGCAGGTCGCAGGCGACGGCATCGTCATCGACCACCAGAATCGTCGGTTCACCGTCCATCGGCCACCTCTGTGGAAGCCGGCGACGACATGCCCACATAGTTCGGCAGCATCACGCGGATCGTCGTCCCGATGCCCACCTCGCTCTGAATATCTAACGTTCCTCCATGCGCGGTGACGATCTCACGGCTCAAATAGAGTCCCAGCCCCGTCCCGTCGCCGCTGGCCTTCGTGGTGAAAAACGGTTCAAAGGCCCGGCGCAGATGCTCGTCCGGCATCCCGCTCCCGGTATCCTGCACGATCAGCGTGACCATCGCTTCGATGGGACGCTCCCCCGTGCGTTGCCGCGCCTCTGCTTCGTCGGACGTCACAGGACGCTGCCCGGCGATCACGGTCACCTTCTGCCCGGACGACGTCGCCGCCATCGCGTTGGTGAGGAGATTCATTAGAACCTGCTGCAACTGTTCCGCATCCCCCCACACCGTCGACGTCTCCGCCCCGACATACACCCCAAACCCGATGCCTTTCCGCTTGAAGGAGGGCTCCATCAGCGCGGCGACCGATTGTACCAATTCTTCCACCGACAGGGGCGAGCGGGTGGGTTTGCGCTGACGAGTCAGCGACAGAAGATCCTTCACATTTTTGACGACCCGATCGATCTCTTGATCGATGATCTGCAACCGGCGCTTCATATCGGCGCTCAGCGCCGGCTCTTCTTTCAGCGACTGCACATGCCAGGCGATGGAATGGAGCGGCGTCCCTACCTCATGCGCCACCTCAGCGGCCACCTGGCCTGCCGCAGCCAGTCGCACGGAACGGTTCAGCGCATCCTTGAGCTTCTCGAGCTGGGCATTCGCCGCGAGCAGGTTGTCCGTCTGGGCCGCCAAAGCGGCGCGGGCTTCCTCTTCCCGCGCCTTCCGCTCTTCCCGCGTCATCGCAAAGTACGCCACCGCCATCAGGACGCCCACCACCACCGTCCGGTTGAGGACGGCCGACACAAGACGTCCCGGTTTCGTCGGGCGCAACAGGCCGACGTAAGTCGCCAGCACGCAGACCAAGAGGGTCATGACCATGAGCGTGCGATTGCGGACCGTCGCGACGAGCAAAATGGGGACGACGAAGCCGTAGGCCCCGACCACGTTCGCGGGCGCGAGCGATTCGATGATCACGATCGCCACGAACAACGCCGCCGCGACGAAGAGCACGAAGCGATCGCGGCTGCTGGCCGTGCGTTGTGGGGTCGTCGGTTCCATCAAGTCCCTCGGCGGACGGATTCAGTCTGCCGGAAGGAGACGGCCTTGTAAAGGCGGTCGAGGGGGTCAGGCCATTCCCCGCAGGGCCCGGAAGGTCTCCGTGAGCCGGCGGATCGAGGGATTGAGCCGAAGGACTTCGAGAGACGAGGGGATCTTGCGGGACCAGTTGGGATGTTGCTCCACCGTCCCCGGGACATTGACCTGCGACATCTGCCCGATCAAGTCCTCCAGAGTCACGAGCGTGATCCACGAGGGAGTTCGCGCCAGAAAGGTATGGATGGCGCAACTCAACCCCGGCGTCATCTCACTCGGGGATGCGTCGCTCTCGGCTCCCGGCTCGGGCCACAGTCCCTCGGTGCGTAGCGCGTCGAGCAGGCGCTGCCGATCGGCATGGCGGGACTGCCAGGCCTCTTTTCGAGCCGCCTCATCCTGGTAGAGGCCAAGACTCGCGCGCAGCTCCAGATCGGCGCCGCTCCAGAAGGCCGCAAGCGTCGGCAGATCGTGGGTCGTCACTACGGCAAGGGATTGCGCGGGATAGTCCGACGGCTTCTTCCACGACCCATCCCAGGCGCGTTCAAAGTACAGCACCTTATAGGACAGCACACGCGCGGCGGTGAGTTTCTCCTTCACCCAATCGGGCACGGTCCCGAGATCTTCTCCGACGATCACCGCTTGGTGACGCACGCTTTCCAATGCCAAGATGGCCAACAAGTCTTCCCACGGATACTGGACGTAGGCCCCGGCCGAGGCCGGCAGTCCCCGGGGAATCCAGAACAGGCGGAAGAGGCCCATCACGTGGTCAAGCCGAAGCGCCCCGCCGTACTTGAGGCCCTTGCGAATCATCGCGATAAACATCCGATAGCCGCCGGCACGCAACCGTGACGGCACCACGGGGGGGAGCCCCCAATTCTGCCCATCCAGCGCAAAGGCATCGGGAGGACAGCCGCAATCCGCGCCGAGGGCCAGCAGATCCTGAAACACCCAGGCATCGCTGCCCGAGCGGTCGCTGCCCAAGGCCATGTCGTGGTACAGTCCCAGCGACAAGCCGCGCCGCCTCGCCCGATCCATCACGGCATCCAATTCCTCATGCATGACCCATTGGACAAATTGGAAGAAGCGGACCCGCGAGGCATGCGCCTCCCGAAAGGCCCCCACGTCCGGCGAGTCCGGCCGGCGATAGGCTTCCGGCCAGGCATGCCAATCCCAGCAAGAGGGATCGCGCCGGTGCATCTCCTCCATCAGGGCCAGGAAGACGGCAAAGGCTTCGAGGGCTTCCCCCTCCTCCTGGATGTAGTGGAGAAAGGCCTTGCCGCGAGGCGTTTTAAAGGTCAGGCCTTCGGGGTGGACCGCGAGGTGGATCGATTCAAATTCGGTGAAGATCAGGTCCAGCGCCTCACGCTTCAATCGGGAGACGGCGTCATAGTCCACCACGTCGCCGGCGCGGAGCCGCTCAAGCCGCTCCTGAACTCGCGCATCGTAGAACCACCGGCGAGCCGCCGCCGACTCTGTCCATTCCGGAATCCGTTCCACGTCGACGTAGAGTCCATTGAAATACAGCCGGCTGGTCGGATTGTAGGGACTGATATGATAGGGCCGTTCATTTCGCAACGCATGGAGCGGATTGACGCCGATCACGTCGGCGCGCAAGTCGGTGGCCGCCCAATCCACCACCTCAGCCAGATCACCCAGATCCCCGACCCCCCAATTGCGACCGGACCGCAGCGTATAGAGCTGCACCACCAGCCCCCACCCGCGCACCGCCGCCTCAAATTGAATCGGCGCATAGCAGGCCGAGGGCGCGACAATCAGCCGAAGCTGTCCTTCGGTCTGGGCCCCGGAGCTACTTCCCCACGCAAAAATGTCGTAGTAGCCGAGCGGCAGGCCCACCGGCACCGGGACCTCGACCCGCACGTATCGACGTCCCTCGATCCACCGGCTGTCCGCCATCGAGACGCCGGGCCCCACCGTGCCGTGCTGCTGTGACGCCCCACGCTCGTCGCGCAATTCCCAGCGGACACGCAGGTCATCGTCATCCTGCTCAGCGGCCGGCATGCGGAAGGACCAGGTCTTGTTGCCCTCTCCATCTCGGACCACCAGCACAGGATCGCAGGGCTCAACCCACGCGGCCTGCTCACACACCGCTAATTCGGCCTGCAAGGCCTCCGCATCATCCGTCCGAACACCCATGGCACGGAGGATGTCCCGCTTTGTCTGAGCCGAAATGATGTGCCTGGCGCCCCAGTTGTCATGATACTCGGGAACAATCCCATAACATTCGGCGAGGGCATCCAGAAGAGTCTGCTCACTGTGCGAGGCCATAGTCGATCAGTCTAATCGCGCCGCCACGAGTGATCAAGCATTTTGATCTCTTCCCAGTTCTGTGTGGGTGTCAGAACCCACACAGAACTGGGAAGCCCCGCAACGAGTGGTCAGGCCCGTCCTGTCTCGGCTCGCCGTGCTGAGCGCTCGGTGCGGACCGTGTTGATCAGAGAGAGCCGCCGGAGCATCGTGATATTGCTGGAGGCCTCGCTCATCATCCTGTTAGAATGCAGAGCCTATGCTGCGCCCGCTCTGTGAGAAGGAGACGCCCTGGGAAGGGAATAGGTGAACCCGCTGAAGTCCGAGCCCGGTGACACCGAATGAGGCACGGCCCTCCTGGACCGTCTCGTCGAACGATGCCACCACCTCACCAGTAATTGACGGGGGAGAGGTGCCCATGCGACCCACACAAGGTTACGCGGCCATGAACGCC
>SWDL01000190.1 GCA_005116795.1 Nitrospira sp.
CGACGTCGTTTTCCGCGACGAGGACGCGACCGCGCCGCGAAGCGCGTCGCTCGTCGTTCGTGAAGCGTATCTCGTTTCCGGATTTGGACACTTCACGCTTCACGAGGGACGTTTCACGGGGGGCTTCACGCCCCATCACCCTCGCCAGGCAGTCGTACAGCTTCGACTGACGGACAGGCTTGGTCAGGGATGCGGCGATGCCGACCTGCCTGGCCGATTCTGCGCAGCCCGGTAGGCCCAAAGGGGTCAAGAGGATCAGTCGCGTGCGAGCCAGTGCCGGCTCCCTGTTGATGGCGCGGGCCAACTCAACCCCATCCATGCCGGGCATCTGCATGTCGAGGAGGGCCACGTTGTAAGGGGTGTCCCCGGAGGCTGCGGCTCGCATGAGCTCGAGCGCACGGGGGCCGCTGTCGGCGTCGTCGGCGGTCATGCCCCAGGTGAGAAGCTGATAATGGAGAATGGTGCGGTTGGTCGGGTTGTCATCCACGATCAGCGCGCGGAGTCCGCTGAGAGCAGGGAGGGGTCGTGCCGTTGCAGGGGACGCAGGCCGCTGTTCCAACCGCAC
>SWDL01000191.1 GCA_005116795.1 Nitrospira sp.
GTCGTGATCCCCGTCGAGCAAACGATTTCTTTTCCCCCGATTACGCGACTTCCCGCCTTTTCCTTGTCCTCAGGCGCTTGTGCGGGCTTCCCGTTTTCGCCAACGTCGCCACCTTCAGCAGCACGCGCAATCCATCGTTCACAGCATCCGCCGTTCCGAAGTGTCGCCATAGCTCAGGGGCGATGACGACCGCGTGGGCGCCTTTCGGAAAGCGATGGGCGTGTCGCCCCCGGGCAGCCTTGCCCCAATCGTATCGTTCCAGGGCGTCTTCAGGTGGAATGGACCTACGATGCGTCGAGTCCCTCTTCATATGTTCTCCTTTGGATCGGTGAGGCTTTTCTGGCGCTGTTCAGTCGAATACTGTCCCTTCGCTCCTCATATACAACGAAGAGAACCCGGCCACGGGCCGAATTTCCGATCAGCACGAACCGGCCCGGCATGTATCGATCTGGTGCATCAATGGCCAGTGGGTCCGCGAATGCCGTAAGAGCTTCCTCAAAGGAAACGTCATGTTGGAGAAGGTTTGTGCGTGCTTTGGCCTGGTCCCATTCAAAATCTCCATAATGCCGGGTTGTCACGCCTGCGGATGCTACCACAGCCGTCGGTTTCTTTCCGAGCGCACGGCAACGAAGAGAAGTGAGGGCTCAGTCGGCAGGGAATACCGACCGGTATTCCCTGTCTTGCACCAACAGCCTCGTGGAGGCTACTGCTTCGTGAACACCATCGCTACGACGATATTCTTCAGAGCCAGGAGGGTTCCCAGGCTTTGCCGTCGAGATTAAGAGCCTTGTGCCTAAGAGCGGGCAAGGCCGCCAATATTTCCGTATGGATAGGGTGAAGTCGGACTGGCTGCCACCAGAACCTTCCGGAGCTGTCGACTCCCCCGGTAGCAATCACAACAGATTCCCCTTTGTGTCTGCTTTCTCTTCTAAAACGAGAAAGCAGGAGCGTCGTGCCATGCCTCCACAGGCTCCCGCTCCTTCGGCAAGGTCACGGTACCCCCCATCTCCGTCGCGGACAGCGTGCCTCCAGACGGGGCCATGTCGTATTGCAAGACCAGACCCAATACTGTTCGTTTAGTGTACTTTCGCATATATTTTCCTTGGAGGAACGGGCAGCGGCGGAAGCAGGTGTGGTGAGAAATTTGTCAGCACGTTTCGTACGGCAGCGCGATCGTGACTTGCGTAGGGTGAATGGCGCCGCTTGAGCATGCGTGGATTGTACCGTCCTTAACCGAACAGTATTGTGTCAGGTCTTGCATTACGAGATACCCTCCAGCCTCTGTCTCGCCATTTCAGGCCTCGGCTGGAACGGATGCGCGTTGAGGTGCGCCGGATGGCGTGTCGATGAGCGCTTGGGAACAGATCACAAGGTGCCGCTCGCCGTTCCGAT
>SWDL01000192.1 GCA_005116795.1 Nitrospira sp.
GAGTGGTGCAGAAGCTGGACAAGAGCTTGAAATTGAGCATCAACGAGGCCTTCCAGTTTACGCCGCAACTTCCGGCTTTTGCGCAGCCGACCGACACTCGGAACGCGATCACGCCTGAAATTGTACGCGGATTCCAGGCGGCGCGGGCGAATTCCACCAGCATCACTCACGGAGCCAACCTGATCTATGCGTTGACGCCGTCCACGAACTGGACGAACCAGTACAGCCATTCCACCCTCCGATTCGGGACCGCCTTCGCGGAGCCTGGGTCGGGAGGCAGTTTCTTTACCACGACGTACCAGTCGGTGACGTCGTCCCTCACGGACAATATCACCGCCCGGGATACCATCGGGGCGATGTACAGCTATGCCGTCGCGGACTACGGTTCCGGCAATACCGGGATTGCAGGGTTTGAAACGCATGCGGCTCGCGCCACCTACAAGAGGACGCTGAATCCCTATTGGACCCTGTCGCTCGCAGGAGGGGGGATCTTGTTGCCGTCTGAAACCCCAGGCGGCCCGTCGACGATCTCTCACGTGGAGGACATGACCTTGTCCTACAAGGACCAAACGACGACGATGACGCTGGGGTATTCCCGGTCGATCCTGCCCAGTTTCGGCGTCGGATCGGCCCCCTTAGAAAATGAGACGCTGTTCAGTACGTTGTCTCAAAACTTCGGGCCCAAGTGGATTGGGTCGCTGTCCGGCTACTATGGAACGGCTCAATCCAAGCCGAGGGGGGTGCTTTCGTACACCTCCATTTCCGGCACCGCGAGACTGACCTATGCCATCCGTCGGGATGCGGCCATGACCCTGCTGGCCAGCGCGGAGTATACCCGGCAAGAGTACGAGCAGTCATTCAATAACGCGGGATTTGCGTTCGATCGAAATCTCGCGATGTTCAACCTTACAGTCGCGTGGTACTAACCCATGGATACAACTTCTTGGTCGCTGAGCATCAACGATTATTGGGATATTGCGGTGCGCCGGAAGTGGCTGATTCTCGCCATTCTCGCATCGTGCCTGGGCATTGCGGGCGCCCTCAGCCTGTATCTGCCCAAAGTCTATCGCTCCAGCACGCTCATCTTGGTGGAGACGCAGAAGATCCCCGAGAGTTACGTGCGCCCTGTGATCGGGGGGACGATCTTTGAGCGGCTGACCATGATTCAGCAGCAAGTCCTGAGCCGGACCCTGCTGCTGAAGGTCATCGACGAATTCAATCTCTATCCCGATAAGTCCCAGTTCGGGGACACCGAGGGTCTCATCGAGGGCATGAGAAAGAACATCAAGATCGACACCAAGGGGGGGGGCCGCGTCGAGGCCTTTTCGATTTCCTATGCCCATCAGGACCCGATGATGGCGATGAAGGTGACCGCCCGTCTGGCGTCGCAGTTCATCGAGGAGAATCTGAAAGTCCGCGAGCAGTTCGTCGAAGGCACGACGGAATTCCTTCAAGAAGAGCTGCGTCGGGCCAAGGTGTCTCTGGAGGATCAGGAGCGATCCGTCAGCGACTTCAAGAGGAAGTTCATGGGGGAATTGCCCGCCCAGGTCGAGACGAATCTCCACCACCTGGATCGTCTGCAACGTGAAATGACGACGATCACGGAAGCGCTCGACAACGCGGATGACCGCCGGGCCGCCATCCATAAGGCCATTAACGCCTACGAAACTCTCGGCATGCCGATGTTCGAAAGCGCCAGGAAAGCCCAATATACGCCGGCAGAGGGAGAACGCAGCATCCGCAAATCCGATGAGCCGCAAGGGTTTCAGAGTGCAGGCATGCCGGGGTTCGGGTCCGTGGATCCTCTCGGCATACGGCTCCGTGAATTGGAGCGGACGTTCACCTCCCTGAAGGCCGAATACAAAGATACCTACCCCGACGTGATTCAGGTCAAGCGGGAGATCGAGCAGGTCAAGGCTCAGCTCGGCCAGAAATACGGCGAGGGAGCGGACACGTCCAAGCCGGCCGGCGCGAGGCGTATGGCCGGCGGCCAGGGGCCCGATCCGTACTATCACGAATTGCTTCGGCAGCGGGACGAGGGGGAAATCGGCATTGCGTCTCTGAAGGAACGGCATCAACGCTTGATCGCCCAGATCAAGGAATATCAGGATCGCGTGGAACGCGCCCCGGCGCGGGAGCAGGAAATGATGAACCTGCTCCGTGACTATGAGAATACCAAACGGAACTACGAATCTCTCCTCGACAAGCAGTTGAATGCCCGTGTGGCCGAAAATCTTGAGAAGAGGCAGAAGGGCGAAACCTTCCGGATCCTGGATCCGGCCAACCTTCCCGAGAAACCGGAGAAACCGGATGTGATGATGATCATGCTGGCCGGGTTGGCGGTCGGGTGTGGAGTGGGATACGGGATGGCGTTTTCACTGGAACAGTGGGCCCCGCCCTTCCGCCGGCCGGAGGAAGTGGAATCGATCCTCGGATTGCCGGTGCTCGCGACGATCCCGGTCTTGCAGTCGGCCTATCGCCAGTCGCCGTTCAAGGCTCTGCCCCTGGGGGGGCAGTTACCTGATCTGTCCCGATCTCAAGCCGCATCGCCTTTCGGCGGGGCGGCGAGCCGGAAGACGGCGGATCAGAAGGCCAAACGATTCTGGTGGTTCGGGGGCCATCGCGAGAAGACGTCAAAGACGGCGGAGCCTCTGGCCCCGACCGTTGGATTCCCGATGGAATACAACTTGGTCGCCCGCTGGCGTCCCTCCTCGGTGGTGGCGGAGCAGTATCGCGTGGCCGCCACACGCCTGGTGCTGTTGGGCCGGGAGCGCCGTAATACCGTCATGGTGGTCACGAGCGCCGTCAAGGGGGAGGGGAAGTCGACCACCTCGATCAATCTCGCCTATGTCATGGCCCGGGATCTCGGGAAATCGACCCTCGTCATCGACTGCGATCTGAAGCGCCCGGTCTTGCATACTTATGCCGGCGCGGGGGCGGGGCCGGGGTTGGCCGAAGTCCTGCGCGGCGAGAATCATCTCGATGCCTGCCTGCACGGCATGGGCGAACTGCCGCTCTGGATCTTGCCGGCCGGTTCGACCGAAGACAAGCCGGTAGAGTTGGGAAAGATCCATCTCCTCTCGGAACTGTTGCCGCAACTGCGAAAGCGGTTCGAGTTCATCGTCCTGGATGCGCCGCCGATCCTGCCGCTCGCGGATATGAATGTGCTGGCGAGCATGGCGGACGTGATGACCTTGGTCGTCCGGGCCGAAGTCACCCGGCGTGATGTGGTTCAGAAGGCGCTGGCCTCGCTCAAGCCGACGGGGCAGGTCGGCGTGGTGATGACCGGCTTGTGGACCAACCAGATGCCGTATTACATGCAAGAGTACTATTACGCGAGGGAACGAGCGACGCAACATGCCGCCTGAGGTTCAGATCGGCGCGACCGCCTCACTGGGGACGCTGCCGTCGGTCGCACAGACCCGGTCGCCGGCCTGGTGGAAGGACCGGGTGTTGATTCTTGGGGCCGGTCCGCTGGCGAAGGAACTGGGCCGGTCGCTCATCCATGATCATCCCACGGCCTACGACGTGTTGGGATGTCTCGACCGGCCGGCTGAACGAGTCGGAGAGCGGGTGGGCGGGGCGGCGATCATCGGCACGTTCGGCCAACTGTTTGAGTTGGTCGAACGGTTCCGGATCACGCTGCTGGTGGTCTGTCTGGAAGATCGCCGCGCGGCGTTACCCGTGCAAACACTGCTGGATTGCAAGGCGATGGGGCTCGCGATCGTGGACGGGCATGACCTCTATGAGGACTTGTCCGGCCGCTTCGCCATTGATCTCCTGAAGCCCAGCACCTTGATCTTCTCGGACGGCTTTCGCCGCCGGGTGATGGCGATGGGACTCAAGCGGGCCGTGGATCTGCTCGTGTCCCTGGTCGGACTGGTGCTGCTGCTGCCCTTGTTCATG
>SWDL01000390.1 GCA_005116795.1 Nitrospira sp.
GGCTCTTGAGAAGAAGGAGTCATGAAGGAATGAACACTGGAGGGTTCTATCCCTTGGTCGGGGCGAGAGGATTTGAACCTCCGACCCCTGCGTCCCGAACGCAGTGCGCTACCAGGCTGCGCTACGCCCCGATCCCAATGCCCTGAAGGAACCGTCACGTGAGAGGATGGTACGGGAGCCCGTGAGCCTCCGCCACGGCCTTGCAGGTGACGCGGCCATTCATGAGATTGACCCCTTTGGCGAGGCCGGAATCGGTCGTGATGGCCTGCTGGACACCCGCAGAAGCAATGCGGACTATAAAGGGAAGGGTCGCATTGGTCAAGGCAAAAGTCGCCGTCCGCGGCACGATGCCGGGCATGTTGGCGACGCCATAATGCAACACGCCGTCGACGAGATACACCGGGTCACTGTGCGTGGTCACACGCGTCGTCTCAACGCAGCCACCCTGGTCCACCGACACATCCACGACGACGGATCCCGGCCGCATGCGCGCAATGACGGACCGCGACACCAACCGGGGAGCCTTCGCCCCGCGCACCAGCACGGCCCCGATCACCAGATCGGCTTCCGCGACGGCCTGATCAATCCAGGCCTGGTTCGAGGCCAACGTGACAATCCGGCCGTGATAGAGCTCATCCAGATGCCGGAGCCGCTCGATATCCAAGTTGATCACGGTGACGCGAGCCCCCATCCCGACGGCAATCTGGGTGGCCGCGCACCCGACAATGCCGGCCCCCAGGACCACCACATTCGCAGGCGCCACACCAGGGACGCCCCCCAGGAGCACGCCACTGCCGCCTTGAAGGCGTTCGAGATAGCGCGCGCCGATCTGCACGGCCATGCGTCCCGCAATCACGCTCATCGGCTTCAGCATGGGCAGGTGGCCGCCGGCATCCTCCGTCGTCTCATAGGCGATCCCGGTCACTCCGGCGTCCATCAGGGCGCGGGTCATCTCAGGGACGGCAGCCAGGTGCAGATAGGTGAAGAGCACATGACTCGACTTGAACAAGGAGCATTCCGAGAGCAGCGGCTCCTTCACCTTCACGATCATCTCGCTCTCCTGGAAGACTTGGGCCTTGTCCGCCGCCACATGGGCTCCGGCTTTGCGATACTCGTCGTCCGAGAAGCCGGTCCCGGCGCCGGCGTTGGGCTCCACCCAGACCACATGCCCGGCCTGGACCAGGGTCCGCACGCCGTCCGGGGTCACGCTGACTCGAAACTCCTGATCCTTGATTTCTTTGGGTACGCCGATGATCATGGCTCCTCCTTGAGACCCGTCTCCCCTACGCTCAGTCTCGACCATTATACCGTGCCACGATGAAAAACCGATGATTTCCCGCAATCACGGCATCCGATGGCCTGCGTCATCAGGCCTACGAGAGGGAGGAGGCGACGCTCTGCCGAGAGGGATGTGGCTACTCCACCCGATAGCCCCGCGACGCCATACAGGTTTCGATCATCGCGTTGGTGGATGTGTGAGCGAAAAACCGCTCGGTATTCTGTCGAGGGTCGTTCGGAGGAGAAGGGAATGGCGACTGGCCATAGGACCAGCCTTCATTGGCAAGTTGAGAGTGGACCGCACAGCGGTGCCAATCCTGATCGAAATCGGCCTGGGTCCGGTCAGCCGGCATGGCCCACACCGTGCCGTTCCCCCGCGACGCACACCCCATGAGGGCCAGGAGCAGGAGCGCCATTCCAGCGGATGATCCGATCATCAGGAGAAGCATGCGTCTTGACGATCGCACCAGAGGCATTCCAGCCATCGTGATACATCTACCATCAGACTGTTCTCAGCGCAACCACGCAACACATGGGGCGGGTCGCTCGGTAGACAGTCCGGCGAGGCTGGTGTAAGATGCGCGCCCACAATGAGTAGGCAGGAGTGAAGTCGTGACTGAGGCGCAAGCCGCTCCAACCACCGGCCCCTGTGATGCCTGCGGAACCAGCAAGGGACCGCTCCTGAAACTGTCCCTTGGCCGGGACTTCTTCGGACGGGTGTATGACCGGCTGTCCCCTTCTTCCGACCAGAGTCCCAAGTGGTACTGCGAATCTTGTTCCTTGCAGAAAAATCTCCAGCGCGACTTTCGCGACATCAAGACGGAATACGACAAGATGCACAAGGGCCATCCCTCGGAACTCGCAGCGGGGGATCAGATCCAACGGGCGCACCTGCGCCTTCGAGAGATCGCCGCCATCTTAGGCGCGCTGCCCCACTCCAAGCTCATCGATCCGGCCGATGTCAGCGCGCTGCTCAGCAGTCTGCAGGCCCGATCGGGCTCGCCGTCACTGTCACACTGACGATACGCCGTGCCACCCTTCACACGTCATATTTTCGTCTGCATCAACCAGCGCCCCGCGGACGATCCGCGGGGCTGCTGCGCCGCCCGAGGGTCGGAACGGCTGCACGCGTTCTTCAAGAGTGAGGTCAAACGGCTGGGGCTGAAGGGCGTCATACGCGCGAACAAAGCCGGCTGCCTGGATCACTGCGACATGGGGCCCAGCGTGGTGGTCTATCCGGAAGGCGTGTGGTATTGGGTGGGCTCGGAAGCCGACGTCACCGAAATTATGGAACGGCATATCGTCAAGGGTGAAGTCGTGCAGCGCCTGCTGATGCCCGATCACCCGGCTCCCCAGAAGATTGAGCCGCTCAAGAAGGGCTAGTTCTCCGGCCCTCATCCCGCCATCCCCATGTCCACCGATGAAAAATGGAAAGCCAATCTCGCGAAGGTGGCCTTCATGAAGCAATTTCCGGGAGTGCTGGAAAGCTGGAAGGAGACCGCCGGTAAGACGATCAAGGCCATCGTGCCGCTGAAGTCAAAACCTGAGGAAGTCGTCGTGATTTTTTCAGACGGGTCTTTCGTGCTGGCCCCGGCGCACGTGCCGGAACCGTGGGAACTCACCGACGGCCTGACCGAGGCCCGATCGGTTCTGGAACCCAGCCATCGGGAAGCCTATGCCGAGCATGATCGCCTGACCGCCAAGGATCGTGACGCGACTCGCGCCGCCCGGACGGACAAGATCATCGGCGCCATTCAGAATAATCTGGAGCAGATTCCGGACCTGAAAGAACGGATCAAAGCACTGGTGAAGGAGTGGAAGTGAGTGAAGACCGTCCCAAGAACATGTTCGAGATTTTTTCGCAGGGTCTCTTTGAAGGAGTCACGCCTATGATGGTCATTCGTGATCACTTGGTTCGCCATCCGGACCGGTGTACCCATCAAGCCCTGTGTGTTCCCATCTGCCCGACCGGCGCCTGGCTTTCTACCCCGCCGTACAAGTTCGATTCGTCCCGCTGCCTGGAAAGCTGCCGCCTCTGCTTGGACGCCTGCCCCACACAGGCCATCTATGCGGTCTTTAAGAAGGGCGAAGGTCCAGTCCGCTCGACTTCGCCTATACGATCCACACGGAAGTCGGGAATCACTGCGTGGGGGCCAAGGTCAACGGCAAGATCGTCCCGTTGAAGCACCAGCTCAAGAGCGGCGATACGGTCGAGATTCTGACGGCCAAGACGCAGGTGCCGCACAAGGATTGGGTGAAGTTCGTGCGGACCTCGCGGGCGAAGACCAAGATCAAGCATTGGCTCAAGGTCGAGGAGCAACAGCGAAGCGTGGAGATCGGGCGGCGCCTGCTCGAACGGGAGTGTCGCCATGAGTCCTTGTCGGTGGCGCAGACGTTCAAGTCGGAACGCCTGCAAGACGTCGCGCGGGAACTGGGCTACAACGCCATCGACGAAATGGAAGCGGCCATCGGCTATGGGAAGCTCCCCGCAACCCAAGTGGTGCAACGGCTGATACCGGGAGCCGCCGGGCGGCCGAGTGCGGAGCCGCGCCCGGCTGCTCCAGGCCCACCGCCGACCGGCAGGCCGGACGAGCGGGCCGTCAGGGTCAAAGGCAGTCGAGACGTGCTGATGCAGTTGTCCAAGTGCTGCAATCCCGTCCCGGGTGACAAGATCATGGCCTATATCACCAGAGGGCGGGGGCTCACCATCCATTCGGTGGGCTGCCCGAACTTAGAAGCGCTCGATTACGACCGGGAGCGGTTGGTCGAAGTGGATTGGGAGACGGCGCCGCAGGGCGTCCATCCGGTCAAGATCTCCGTCCTGGCGGTCGACAAAACCGGAGTATTGGCCAACGTGTCGTCCTCGATTGCGGATTGTAATGCGAACATCAGTCGGGCGGAAATCACGACCCGTGAAGACATGAAGGCCAGCCTCGATTTCGTGATCGATGTCGTCGATACGGTCCACCTAGACCGCGTCCTGAAATCCATTGAGCGGGTGGAGGGCGTGATTACGGCGCGACGGGTCCGCTCGTGGCAGGACACCCAGGCGTAGTCAGAGGAGGCGGGTTAGGGGCTGGGAAGAACAAAGTGGAGCGTGACCGACCGCGTGAGTTGGAGCTCGTCCGCGACCCCCGCCGCCACTTCCAGCACGTACGCCGCATTCTGGTTCGGCGTATAGGCCGGGCACCCGTCGTCTGCGCGGGTGCAGATAGGGACGTTCCGCTCGACATGGACAATGATCTTCTTCTCGTCCAGCCAGAGGATGTCCAATGGAATGCGGGTGTTTTTCATCCAGATGGCCCAGAGATGAGAATCGCCGAACGTAAAGAGCATTCCCCGGTCCCGGGCCAGCGTGGACCGGAACATCAGTCCCTGGGCGCGCTTCTGCATCGTATCGGCGAGCTCAGCATGGATGGTGTCGCCCTTGGGGGTCTTGACCATGATCCATTGGTCCGGGGGAGACTCGGATGCCGCTTGCCCCGCCCCAAGAATGAGGAAAGCGGCCAGGCACGGGAGGACAAGCTTGTGGGAGAGCTGCGTCAGGGGATGAGCCGTAAGTTCGTATGACATCGGGAAAATCCTACTGTCTGACCGGCCTTCTGTCAATTCATCCGCAGCGACCGCGAACGGCTTGAAATTGCGGTGGGGGCTGTGCGACTCTGGCCACCAAGGTGGCTGCGACCGAGAAGGGGAGGCGCGGGCTCATGAAGGAGAAGCGATGGGTGTTCGACAAGACGGGCGTGGAGGTGCTCTATGCCTAAGTATGTGATCGTTCTGATCATCGGGTGCCTGTGTCTGTTCGGCGACCTGTCCCGAGCTGCCGAGCCGGAGGCGGTCCGTCCTATCCGGGTGCTCGTCGCCTACCACTCGCTGAGCGGCAATACCGAAAAGATGGCTCACGCTGTGGCAGAGGGAGCGAAGGGAGCGCCGGAGACTCAGGTCATGCTCAGGCGGGTCGGGCAGGTGACGGCTGATGAGCTTTTTTCGGCCGATGCGATCGTGATCGGGTCGCCGGTCTATTGGTCCAACATGGCCGGCGAGGTGAAGACCTTTATCGACAACTGGCAGTTTAAGTTCGGGGTCTTTCCGGAGTTCAAATTGCGCAACAAAGTCGGCGCGGCCTTCGCCACCGGCGGGCAGATTTCCAGCGGCAAGGAGCTGACCATGCTCTCGATTCTCGCCGCCATGTTGGGCAATCAGATGATCGTCGTCAGCGGGGGCGGGGCCTTCGGCGCCTCGGCGACCACGGAAGGCCACAGCCCCGGCATCGATGACCAGGAGCTGGCGTCCGCCCGCGACCTCGGTCGCCGTGTGGCCGAAGTGGCGGGAATGGTCGCGCGCGCGGGAAGGTCGTAGCTACGATGCTTCCTTCTTCATCTGTTGCGCGAGGTAGTTTTCCAGGCCGACCTGCTTGATCGTTTCAATCTGCGTTTCGATCCAGTCGATGTGCGCATCGACGTCCTCGGCCATGTCTTCCAGCATGTGGCGGGTGGTGAAATCGCCGACCTTGGTGCAGTGGACGATTCCGTCCGAGAGGATCTTCAGCATGTCCTGTTCAGCCTTGAGGTCGACCTTCAATTGCTCGGGAACCGTTTCGCCCACCTGGACCGTGCTGAGCCGTTGCATGTTGGGGACGCCCTCCAGATAGAGGAGGTGTCCGATCAGATCGTCCGCATCCTTCATTTCGTCGATGCTGCGTTCCCGAATCTTGGCATGCAGCCGTTCATAGCCCCAGTTCCCGCACATTTTCGCATGGATAAAATACTGGTTGACGGCGGTGAGGTCGGCCGTCAGAATCTTATTCAGCAACTCGATGACGCCGTCTTTGGCTTGCATGGCTGAGACCTCCAATGGGCGACACAGGCCGCCCCGCTTTGCACTCCGTGGGAAGCCGGAATCGTCTCCTCGACTGCCGGCTCACGAATCAGTATCTCGATCTGGGATGATTAAGTCAATGAAGAGCTGCGAGCGGGACAAGCGGCAAAGCAGGGGAGAGATTCGGCCGCCAGGGTCGCTGCGCAGTCGATGTGGTCTGCACAACGTCCACAGCAGTCGGAGTCATCCCACCCGAAGCGCGTGATCAGGCGCTCGGGCTCAGTGAGACCGGCTTCGCCGGCCTGCCGAATGTCCGACTCCGTCAATCCTTTGCAGAGGCAGATATACATGCGACGCTCCTCTGACCGGAAGGGCCGAACGGTTTGCTGCGTAGCGGCCGAATGTCGATGATGAAAACCATTCTCAATTTCAATTTCAATATACGCGGCGTCCGGCAGAGTGTCAAGGGGGATTGTGAGGGGTAATCGTTCGGGCTAGCGGGCGGTCCGTTCCAGCTCTTCGACCATGCCACGGATGGTATCGAAGCCGGATTGCCAGAAGGCTTCGGAACGCATGTCCACGCCGACGTCGCTGAGAATCGCCGCGGGACTCTTGGACCCCCCGGACTCCAGCAAGCTCAGATACTTCGACACGAAAGCGGCGCCCTCCCGCTTGTAGCGCTGGTAGAGCGCCAGGACAAGGAGATTGCCGAAGCTGTAGGCGTAGCAGTAGAAGGGGCTGGCGTAGAGATGGGGAATGGTCAGCCATTCCCAGCGGAACTCATCCGGGACCGGGACGGTCTTGCCGAACTGTTCCCGCAAGTCAGCCAGATAGGTGGCAGCCAGGTCGGTGGCCGTGGCGCCACCGGCGAGCATCGTATGGGCCTTCCGTTCAAAGGCGACGAAGGAGGCTTGCCGCTGCACGGTGGCATAGATGTCATCCAACTGGGCGATCAGTAGCCCCTGCTTCACGCAACGGTCTGTCTCGTTGGACATCAAGGCATCGGAGAGGA
>SWDL01000193.1 GCA_005116795.1 Nitrospira sp.
TCTACCGGATCAGCACGGTCCCGATCAGCGTGCCGCCGTTGAGAGACCGGAAGGAGGACATCCCCGCCCTCGCCGGTGAGTTTGTGCGCGCCATTCCGATCCCCGGTCACCCCATGCGATCCTTCTCACCTGATGCGCTGGCTGTGCTGGCGGGGTACGCCTGGCCCGGCAACGTGCGGGAGCTGCGGAACGTCGTCGAGCGGATCCTGCTCTTGTCATCCAGCCGCGCCACCCATCCCATCGCCGCGGAGGAGGTGACCGCGGCGCTCCCTCCCCGCTCCACCAAGCCGGAGGCCCCCGCCGCCTCTGCTTCCGAGTCGCTGGAAGACGCGGAGAAGACCCATATCCTGCGCGTGCTCAATACCCACCATGGCAACAAAACCCATACCGCGAAGGCCCTCCACATCGACTACAAGACGCTCCTCACGAAGCTCAAACACTACGGCGTCGGCAGCGAGTCCCACTGACGATCGAGAGCCCCGCTCTCCAACCTGCGGCCATGGGGAAGGCTTCCCATATTCCCGAGCATCTCGTGTAGAATGCCCTGACCTGATACGCCGTCAGGCGAGACCTCGGCGTTCGAGTGCCACGCGACAAGGTCGGGAAGGATCACCCCGCATGACCAGACCGGAATCACCAGGAGAACAACAAGCCCAGCAACGATTCGGCACCGTCGGCCGCGCAGCCTCGTTCTATGCGAATCAGATGCTGGACCATTTGAATGCGGACATGCAGCGTTTCATCGCACGCCAGGAGATGGCCTACATCGCCACCGCGGATGCGACAGGCGCCTGCGATTGTTCCTTTCGGTCCGGCCCGCCTGGATTCGTGCACGTGATCGACGCGAAGACTCTGACCTACCCTGAGTATCGAGGCAACGGCGTCCTCGCCAGCATGGGCAACATCATGGAAAACCCGCATGTGGGAATGATCTTTCTGGATTACTTCCAGAGCACCGTCGGCTTGCACGTGAACGGCGCTGCCCGCGTGCTCGCGCCCGACGAAGCCGCTGCCCTTCCGAACGCCTCGCCTGGGATGACGGCCGCGAGGCAGCCCCAAGGGGGACGACGGCCTGAAGCCTGGATCGTCGTCACCGTCGACGAAGCCTACATCCACTGCTCCAAGCACATTCCTCTTCTCTCACGGTTGGAGAAACCAATCGCGTGGGGCAGCGACGATGAGGCGAGCAAGGGAGGAGATTTCTTCAGAACCAAGCCGGACCTACGACCCTGACCCGCATTCTTCGAAAAGACTTGACCCCCTCTTTGGTTCCCTCCGGCTTATCACTGTCAGACTCGATTGACTCTTTGACCCAGGAAATTCCCAGACCTCCGCTACATCTCGTAGGACCCAGTGCCTATCCCTCCCATACGTGACCTGATTCTTCCTAATTGATCAAGTTCGGTTCAGTTAGCCTGAAGTTCCCCCCATTCCGAAGCCTTCTTGCGCCGTGTTTTACGAGTGAGAACGAGGGGGTGTTGGGGAGAATCCGCATGAACTATGTCGCCAGGTCATGACTGGCGTTTCAAGCGCGGCTTCTGTCCGGGGGGCCCAGGCCCATCGACGTCGTCCCGAACCGCGATGCACGCCCCACGTGCTTGTTGCGCGAGTCCTCCCGCGACGGCTCGTGCGTGCGAAAACGCACATTGGCCACCCTCTCCACGCTGAGCGAAGGGCAGAGCGACGCCATTTGCGCCGTCCGGCGTGGCGAGCCACAGCGGCCAGTCGGGGACTTGTTCGACGCCATCCGGGCTCTC
>SWDL01000194.1 GCA_005116795.1 Nitrospira sp.
CCTTTTTGAGCATCCTGCGTGGCTGTGCTGTGTCGTCTCACACCTCTATATCTGCGACGACCACAGCGGGCAACATGAGTTTTTCCGCAGCCTGCTAGTGCTGTTCGATCTCGGTGAGCACGTCGTCGAAGATCTCGAGGGCGCGGTCGGCTTCCTGCTTGGTGATCATCAGCGGGGGGATGAAGCGCACGACGCAGTGGCCGGCGCCGAGCAGCAAGAGGCCCTTCTCAAAGCAGCGTTGCACGAGGTCGTTGCGTTCACGGACGGCTTCGTCCTTGGTCATCGGATCGCGGACGAGTTCGACGCCGATCAGGAGGCCCTTGCCTCGCACGTCGCCGATGAGCCGATGGCGCGGCTGCATCTTCTTCAACTCTTCCAAGAGATAGCCGCCGATCCGCGCCGCGTTGGCGATGAACTTCTTTTCCAACAACTTGATCGTCACCAGCGCCGCCTCGCAGGCGATGGGATTGCCGCCGAAGGTATTGGCATGGGCGCCGCCCGGCCAATCCATCACCTCGGCCGGCGCGACGATCGCGCCCATCGGCACCCCGGAGGCGATCCCCTTCCCGATCGTGATGATGTCCGGCTGCACGCCCCAATGCTCGCTCGCGAACATGCGCCCGGTGCGCCCCATGCCGGTCTGGACTTCGTCGGCGATGTAGAGAATCCCGTGGTCCTTGGCGATCTGCTTCAGCATCGGATGGAACTCGGGCGGCGGCACGACGATGCCACCTTCGCCCTGAATCGGCTCCACGATCATCGCCGCCACGTCCTCCGGCGGCACGGTGGTCTTGAAATACACCTCCTTGATCACATTCACACAGTGCATTTTGCAGGAGGGGTAGGTCAGGCTGTAGGGGCACCGATAGCAATTGGCATAGGGCACATGGGTCACGCCGGGCACGAGCGGCGCAAAGTGCCGACGTTGTGAGACCTTGCTCCCCGTGAGCGACAGCGCGCCCATCGTCCGACCATGGAATCCGCCTTGAAAGGCGAGCATGAGCGGCCGTCGCGTCTTGTACCGGGCCAGCTTGAACGCGGCCTCCACGGCTTCAGCGCCGGAGTTGGCAAAGAAGGTCCGCTTGGGGCCTTTGCCTGGCGTCAGGCGATTGAGCGCCTCGGCCAACTGCACCTGCGCGGGGTAGTAGAAGTCCGTCCCCGCCATGTGGATGAAGCGCTTGGCCTGTTTCTGAATGGCGGCGACGACGTCGGGATGGGAATGGCCGGTGGCCACCACGGCGATGCCGGCGGTGAAATCGAGAAAGCGGTTGCCGTCGAGGTCCTGCACCATGGCGCCGCGGGCTTCTTCGACCACCAGCGGATAGACACGGGTCAGCGACGGCGACAGGGCCTGCGCATCCCGGCTCAGCCAGGCTCGGGCTTTCGGTCCCGGCGGCGCCACCTTGATGAAGGGGACGGATTTGGACGTCGCTTTACGACGGGCCTGGGTTTTGGTCGACTTGCGCGTGGCCATATGAGTCGTGCCGCCTCTCTTGCATAGTCTACTCCTTCTTGTCGGTTTAACAAAACGATCTCTGAAGAGTTGGGGAGCGGAGGGAAAGGGCTATGACTTCGAGGAGAGAGAGACAGGAGGGGCAGGGTTCGCCATGGGATGTCCTCGCTTCACGATCAGGAAGGCATCAGCAGCAGACCAGGCGGCCAGGCCCGCGTAGGCGATCAGCGCAGGACTCCACCAATAGCGAGCCCCCACCATCACGAGCAGGCTCGCCGCCAGAATCCTGAAGCCCCTTCGCTCTCCTATAGACAGGTGCCCCAGACCGGGCAGGAGGGACAGGCCGGCCGCCTGAAGACCGCGGACGGTCCGTTCACGGCTGTCCATGGTGGCGGGCATGGGACGTGCCGTAATGGGTAATGGGTGATGGATGATGGGTAGGAGACAAGGAACGTCGCAGACAGGATCCGGTTGGGCTCATTCCCTCCTTACCCATTTCGCCTCACGATTCACACCTCACTGCTCTTGAGGACCGTGAGCACTTCTTCGACATGGCCGTCGACTTTGACCTTGCGGAACATCGCACTCAGCTTCCCTTCGGGGTCGATCACAAAGGTGCTGCGCTCGATCCCCCAATACTTTTTCCCGTACATGCTCTTCTGCACGTAGACGCCGTAGGCCTTGGACAGCGTGATGTCCTCATCGACCAACAGCGAAAAGGGCAGATCATACTTGGCGATGAATTTCCGGTGTGCCGCCTCGTCGTCCAGACTCACCCCGAGCACCACGGCGCCCGTCTTCCGGAGCGCCGCCATTGAGTCCCGGAAGCCGCAAGCTTCCTTCGTGCAACCGGGCGTGTCGTCCTTGGGATAAAAATAGAGGACGACGGGCTTGCCGCGGAGCCCTTTGAGCGCGATCGTCTTCCCGTTCTCATTCTTCAGCGAAAAGTCCGGGGCTTTGTCGCCGACTTTCAATGCGCCTGCCATGACATCCCCCTCCGGACTACAAGCCTGAGCACTACCGTCGTCCGCCTCCGCCGAGCGGCGGCCGCGCCCCGGACGGTTCCTGGCCCAGCGGGGTCTTCGGCAGCGTGGACTCCGGATTGCCGAAGGGACTTAAGGCGGGCGAATCCCAAATCACCTGATGCCCCGGCGCCAGGTTGGCCGCCTGAATGAACTGTTCCCGCGCCTGATCCCGATTGCCCAGGGCGAAGAGCGCGAGACCCAAATTGTAATGCGCTTCGCCCGAATCGGGCGCGCCCGAGACCGCCTGATCGAAGGATGACTTGGCCTCTTCGAACTGGCCGCTGTTGAACGCCGCGGCGCCCACCATCGTCGCCTGCAAGGCCGACTGCGACACCTTCCCGCTCAGGGGCAACGGCGTCAGCGTCTTCGCCTTCTTCGCCGCGCACCCCCCGCCGACGATCAAGAGACTCGCCGTGCAGATGGTGATGAACGATTTCATACCGCCTCCCATGCCGCAGGCCCACCTTTACGCCTTTCGATGACGTCTCGATTCTTCTTCGTGCGTTTTCCGGTAGAGCACGTCCCACTCGGACGTGCCTTCGAGCACCGGCCGCGAGTAGGACGCCAGCTTCTGACGAACCACCTGATCCAGTTGGGCCACTTCCGCCAGCTCCCCAGCCAACACCTTTTTGACTTCCTTCAGCGTCGCCGCCTCGTCCTTGACCCGTACGGCCGGTGTCTTCTTCAAGGACGCCAGAATCATATGCGATAGATGGCTGATTTTGTCGTCGCTCAGCATCGGATAACCAACGATGACCGATGCACGAAGATCCTGCGAGACCGACGAGACGAGCGCGAAAGGCGAGAAAGGTTCGTGTCCGCGTCGCGCCCGTCCCGCTTTTCCCGCTCGTCCCGCTGCCTTCTGCGTTCAGCGCTCACAGGATGATCCCCCGATCCTTCACCAGTTGCTTCTTGATCATCACGAACATCTTTTGCGAGTCGACCTGGCCGGATTCGATTTCGCGCTCATACTTCTTCATCAGCTCCCGGACTTCGAGATTCAGGCGGTCTTCCACCATCAGCTCCTCGGTCACGGCCCGGTCAAGCGATTCGACGAGGGCCTTCCGCTGTCCGGTCAACTCCACATGCCCGGCCTCGACCAGCCGCGTGGCCAAGGCCTCCGCCAGATGCGTGACCCGATCCTTGGGCAATCTCATGTCAAACCCTGGTCATTGGTCACTTGTCACTGGCGGATGGAGCCACGAGAAGTCATGAGTCACTACGCTTTCTCCACTCGAATGCGCGTCGCGCCAAGACCCATCCACCGGACTCTAACTTGTTCAAAAAGTGAAATCAAGGCTACAATCAGCGGGCACACGATCACCGTCACGCTCTCGACCATGCTGAAATCCAGTTTCATCCTCCTCAACGGAATCGGCGAAGCCACGGAACGTCGGTTCTGGGACGCCGGAGTCCGGACCTGGCAGGACTTTCTCGGCCTGCAGGACCTCCCGGGCCTCTCCACCGGCCGCAAGTCTCTGTACGACGGCGAGCTCCGGGCCGCCGCAGAGGCCCACGAGGCACGGGACGCCCGCTACTTCCGCGCCAAGCTGAAGGCCAGGGATCACTGGCGGCTCTACCCTACGTTTAAGACCGGCGCCGTCTATCTGGACATTGAAACCACCGGCGCCTCCGCGGATGTCGGCGAGGTCACGGTGGTCGGCCTGTACGGGCAGGAGAAGATGACCACGTTGATCCGGGGCGAGTCCCTCACCGAAACGCGATTGAACGAGGAACTTTCCCGTGCCTCCTTGCTCGTCACCTTTTTCGGCAGCGGCTTCGATCTGCCGTTCCTCAAGGCCAAGTTTCCAGGGCTGACCCTCGATCAGCCGCACATCGACCTCTGTTTTGCCGCCCGGCGGCTCAAGCTGACCGGCGGGCTGAAGCACATCGAAGCCGAATGCGGCATCGAGCGGGACACCGACCTGCGCGGCCTGGACGGCTGGGATGCCGTGCGCCTCTGGCAGGCCTACCGACGCGGCGACGAGCGGGCGCGCGACCTCCTCGTGCGCTACAACGAGGCCGATGTGCGGAATCTGGAGCCGCTGGCCGAACTGCTGGTGGAACGCCTCGCGCGACAGGCCCAGGTTCCCTGGTTGTCCTGATCTTTCACCCGTCTTATAATCAGGGTCTTCTCCCAATCGAGTGGGTAAGCAATGGCTAAAAAGTGTTTAGAGTCCGCACCGGGCAAGGGGTTCTGGGTGACGCGCATTTGTCATTCCCGCGAAAGCGGGAATCCAGTGAGTGA
>SWDL01000195.1 GCA_005116795.1 Nitrospira sp.
GCCGGATTGTGGAGGAGCTCAAGAAGCGTGGGGTCCTGATGCAGGCGTCGGGCCGGCCGGCCGGCCTCCAATTCTCGATCTAAGGGGTCTCCCCTCGTTTGACGATGGAAAAACCGCTGTGCTAGGCTGCCGCGTGAGTGAGCAGACGCGTCTCACCGAACGTCACGCTCAAACCCTTTGTCTGTGGTGGACCTGTATGGGTGACAAGAATCTCGGCGCGATTCTCAGCAAGCTGCGGTATGCGGACGACGCGAAGGTGGTCGAGCAGCTCACCGACCAGATGCGGAAGGTCCAGAGCCGCATGGCCGGCATCCGCCGGAAGCTCGTCGTCATGAGCGGGAAGGGCGGGGTCGGCAAGAGCATGACCACCGTCAATCTGGCGCTCGCCTTTGCCAGGCAGGGCCAACGCGTGGGCGTGCTCGACGTCGACCTGAACGGTCCGTGCGTGCCCCGCATGCTGGGCCTTTCGCAGCGCACGTTGACGATCACTCCGGAGGGGGGCTTGCCGCCGGTCGGGCCGTTGGGCATCAAGGTCGCCTTGATGGATTTCTTCCTCGGCGCCGCGGCGCCGGTCCGCTGGAAGGGCCCGATGGATCTGAGCCCGGTCTGGCTCGGTCTCATGGAAATGAACGTGATCCGTGAATTTCTCGCCGACGTGATCTGGGGCGAACTGGATTATCTCCTGATCGACCTGCCGCCCGGAGCCGCCGCCGACAAGCCGCCCGTGATGGCCCAATTCATCCCCGATCTCGCCGGGGCAATCGTCGTCACGACGCCGTCGGAAGTCGCGTCGGAGGTCGTCCAAAAGTCCGTCACCTACGCGCGCGACATGGGCATTGAGGTCCTGGGCATCGTTGAAAACATGAGCCAGTACCGCTGCCCCTCCTGCGGCGCCGAACATCCGTTGTTTGAAGGCAATACCGACGCCATGTGCGACGCGTTGGATGTCCCTCTCTTGGGCCGAATTCCCTTCGACCGGCAATTGGCCCGCACCTTCGACAAGGGCGAGCCGCTGCTCGATTCGACCTATCCGACGATTCAGCGCTACGACGAGATCGCACAGCGGGTGGTCACCCTGTTGGACGTGAAGAAGGTGCTGGCTCAGACACTGTAAGATCATGGCCACAGGCCATCGGCAAGGGGCGAGAGGAGTCACCTCTTCTGTCTGGTGACCCCTTGCCCATCGCCGCGAGCCTCTAGCCCGGGAGTGTGTGATGAAATTTGTCTGTTTGAATTGCGAAACCTACATGAACTTCGAGAAGGTCGAAAAGCCCGGCGAGGGCTCGTTGGGCGTCTTCTTCGGGTGCCCGTCATGCGGAGCAAAATTTTCGATGGTGACCAATCCCGGGGAAACCCAAATGGTGAGTTCACTGGGAGTCAAACTGGGGGGACGAACTGTGGCCGCGGAGCCGTTCGAGATGACGCGCGGGACCCTCACCCAGGAATCACAGGCCGGCCGCGGTCAGATGGCCGCTTACCTGAATGACAAGATCCAAGGCGGGCAGTCAGCCTCCGTCCAGGCCTCCGCAGGCGCCGTGGCGAGCGTGCCGGCCGGCCCGACGCCCGGTGCGAGCCCCGCTCCGGCGGCCGGCGCCGGTGAAGGACAGAAATCCGGTGGCTGTCCGTTCTCCGCCGTGGTGGCCCAGATGGGCCTGACCTCGGGCGCCCACACCGCCCCCGCGTCCGACGTGACGTGGACCGCGGATGCCAAAGAGAAGTTGGATCGGTTGCCGAGTTTCGTCCGCCCGATGGTGCAGAGCAGCGTGGAGGCCTACGCCCGCAAGCAGGGCTATGCCAAGATCACGCTGCAAGTGATGGACGACTCGAAGAGCGGCTCACACGGCGTCGTCTGGGACGTTGATGCGGAAAAGCGGCTGGAGAACATTCCGGACTTCATCCGCCCGATGGCGAGACGAGAAATCGAGCGCCTGGCCACGGAGCGGGGCGCCACCACCATCACCGCTCAGGTCATGGACGATGCCAAAGAACAATTCATGAAATTCATGTAGCCCCTGCCCGGGCAGGGACTGTGAGCGAAGGCCCATCCGGTTCGAACCGGATGGGCCTTCCACGTGATGCTTCAGAGGATCATCAGGAGACACATGCCTCGCCGACTTCCTGGCTGCCTGTTCGGCATCACCCTGGGTATTCTCCTCACCCTCTCGGAGTTCGGCATGACCCTCAATGCGGAGGAGGTCGAGACGGACCACGGGGCGATGCATGAGCACGGCGCCGGCCACGACGGACATGTCGCAGGCTCTCAATGGGAAGGGTCTGCCGAAGGGAAAGCCTATTCGGAATTCAACCATCACGTCGCCGGCGGATTGGTCGTCCTGATCGGGCTGGCGGAACTTGCCGGCGCCCTCAGATGGTCCCGCCTCGCCTGGTCGCGCGCACTGCTCCCGGTGGCGATGCTCACGGGTGGCCTGTTCCTCCTGCTCTGGAGTGATCACGACGCCTGGCCCATCGGTCACCTTTCGTTTTCACAGACCTACCTGGGGAGAGACCACGAGATCTTTCAGCATAAGACTTATGCGATCCTACTCCTGGGTCTCGGCACGATTGAATGGCTGAGGCGGAGTGGGGCCCTGCGGCATGTGGCCTGGCGCCTGCCGCTACCGGCCTCCGCGGTGGTCGGAGGGCTCATGCTGTTCATGCACGCACACGGAGCCCATCCATCGGCTCACAAGATCGCCCTGCATCATGCCGCGATGGGCACGCTAGCGCTCCTGGCCGGCTCTTGCAAGCTCGCGTCGGTACAGGGGACCGTGCGGCCAGGAGAGACTCGCGTCTCGCGGTGGGAGCTGGCCTGGTCCGGGTTGGTCCTCATGATCGGCATCCAACTCTTATTTTATTCGGAATAGCCTCCATCATACATACGAGGAGAGCCGTGGCGACCGGATGGACCCCCACTCCCACTGTGGCGACGCTGCTCTCGGCGCTCCTGCCGGGGTTGGGGCAGCTCTGTTGTCGACGATGGGGGCGTGGGGCCGCCTTCATGGCCGGCGCCATCGGAGTGGACGCGGGACTTGATGTCACCGCTTCCATGATGGCCTTCGTGCGTACCGGCGTGATTCCCTCACCAAGGGGACAGTTTCTGGGCGGCGCCTTGATCGTCGCCGGTCTGGCCGTCTGGAGCATGCTGGACGCCCGCCGGACCGCCATCAACCGGCCTTGAACCGTGCGGATCCTCGTTGACTCCCTTCGAGAGACTGTGTTAGAAAATCTCGCTTCTCGCGTGGATCCTCACAAGGGTCCGTTTCACGACACGGGGTGGTATGGGCGGTCATAGTCACTGGGCGACGATCAAGCGGCACAAATCGGCGCAGGACGCCAAGCGCGGAAAGGTTTTTACGCGCATCATCCGGGAGCTGACGATTGCCGCGCGGCAGGGCGGCGACCCGAATGGGAATCCGCGTCTCCGTCTGGCCGTCGCGAAGGCCAAAGAATCCAATATGCCCGGGGACACGTTGAAGAAGGCGATCCAGCGGGGGACGGGCGAGCTGCCCGGTGTCACTTACGAGGAGTTCCAACTGGAGGGGTATGGTCCTGGCGGTACCGCGCTGCTGCTGGAAGTCACGTCGGACAACCGTAACCGCAGCGTCGCCGAAATCAGGAGTCTGCTCACGAAAAACGGCGGGAACATGGCCGAGGCCGGCGCGGTCGCCTGGCAGTTTCATAAGAAGGGCCTGATCGTCGTCGAAAGACACAAGGTCGAGGAAGACCGCTTACTCACCCTGGCGCTGGACGCCGGCGCAGAGGACGTCAAGGGGTCGGACAAGACCTTTGAGGTCGTGACCTCCCCGCATGACTTCGAAGCCGTGAAAAAAGCGCTGGCGGATGCCAAAATCGAATCGTCCCTGGCCGAGGTGTCCTTCATCGCCCAGAATACCGTCTCCCTCGCCGAGAAAGACGCCGAACACATGCTGAAGCTGATGGAGATCCTGGACGAACACGACGACGTGCAAAAGGTCCATGCGAACTTCGACATTCCCGATGAGGTGATGGAAAAGGTGGCGGCGGCCGCCGGCTGAGCACACGTGACAAGTCAGGCTGGATTCGTTATGCTTTCAGTGTGATGACTTTCCCTGTCCTACGCTTCACGCTTCACGCTTCACGCTTCACGCAAATATGATCGCCGCGCTCACCGGCCGGCTCGCCTCCAAATCACCGACGCACGTCATCGTGGACGTGCAGGGGGTCGGGTATGAAGTCCTCATCCCTCTGAGCACCTTGTATGCGCTCCCTGAGCACAACCACACCATTCACCTCCACGTCCATACGCATCTTCGCGAAGATGGGATCCAGCTCTTCGGATTTGTGAGTCAGGAAGAAAAGCGGGCCTTTGTCCTTCTGACGAGTGTGTCGGGGATCGGACCCAAACTGGCCTTGAGCGTCCTCTCGACTCTGACGGTGTCCGATCTCTTGTCGGCCATTCGCAGTGGAGACGTGGAGAAACTGGCGACGGTCCCCGGGGTGGGGAAAAAATCTGCGGGCCGGATGGCGCTTGACCTCAAGGAGAAAGCGGAGCGCCTCCTGTCCTCATACTCGATCGCGGCGGAACCC
>SWDL01000196.1 GCA_005116795.1 Nitrospira sp.
TGTAATGCGTCTTAGTCTGTGCGCAACGCATGAGATAGGACAGCATGCCATGAGCTTCTGTTCCGGAGTGCATGCCCCCGGTGAGGCACGATGCCCGGAAGCACGCCGCGCGCAACCCAAACTGGTAGACATACTCCTGCACGTAGAGGTCGGCGGCGGTTTTCGATCGACCGAAGAAACTGGACATGCCCTGATCGATCGACACGGTTTCATCAAATCCTCGAAAGTATCGGTGCGTCTCGGGCAGATCGTACCGGGTGGCCGATCGTTCATACTGGAGCACGTTCGGGTAATTCCCATAGACCTTAATGGTCGAGAGATAGACAAACACTGCTTCCGGACAATAGTGTCGCCACAGACGAAGAAGATTGAGGGTTCCCTGGACATTGATCTGAAAATCCTCTTGAATTTCTCCTTCGTGGGCGGTCTGCGCGGCACAGTGGATGATCGCCCGGAAGCTCTTCCCATCGTCCTGGAATACCTTCGAGAGGGCAGCCTCGTTTCTCACGTCTTCCCAGTGGTTTCTAAAGCGAGGGAGGACTTTCGCCAACCGATCGAGGTTCCACGCCGTTGAGCCCAGCGGATCATGCAACAGCTTTCCGCGGAGATCATTGTCAATGCCCACAATCCGGTATCCCTGTGCATGGAACGACTCCGCCGCTGTAGATCCGACGAGACCGCCGGCTCCAGTAATCAACAGACTATCCATGTATAGCCTCTCCTGTCAGACATGGCTCTCGGTATTGAGCTTCGCCCTAGATGTGTTTCCAGTCATAGTGATTCCGATACCATTGCACGGTCAGCTCCATGCCTTTCTCCAGCGGCGTCAAGTCTTGCACCGAATAGTTCAACGGCTTGAGCGTATTGGGATCTCCGAGCACCACGCTCCGTTCCGGTTCCCCCGCCCTCATCGGCAAGTGCTTGATTCCCGCCTTGTTCCCGGTAATCTCATTCACAAGCCTTGCAATATCATTGACCGTGGTCCTCCTCCCTGTTCCAGCCTCAAAGATGGTGTCGTAACAGTTGTGGTCTTGCGTGAGCGCGCGGATCAGAATTTCTGCCACATCCTTCACATAGATCATGTCCATGATCTGCTCACCGTCACCGTAGATCTCAATGGGATGATCGTTTAAGGCTCGGATGATAAAGTTCGGCGCAATCTTGCGTACCGGCTTATGCTTTTGGTACTCGCCATAGGCATTCAACGCCCTCACGACGGCGATTTTCGTTTTGTGCTCCTTGTTGAACATGAGGGCGAACCGTTCTGCGATCGTCTTGGTGATCGAGTAGGTGTTGTTCATAAAATGGTTGCCGACCGCGATCTGCACCCCCCGTATCCCGTTCTTGTGCATCGCGTTCGCTCGGCATCCCTCAAAAATATTCAACGCGCCATGGATATTGGTGTCGACGGATGGATGAGGATTGTCCACGGTCTCCATTGTGCCAAGGATACCCGCGAGATTGATGACGCCGTCGTGCTGGTATACGGCCTCCATGACTGCCTCGCGGTCCCGGATGTCGCCGAGAAACACGCGCACTCGCTTCCCCCACTCGTCTCGCGGCTTGGCAAACCGGTCTAAGATGGACACGTCATGTCCAAGCTCCAGAAGTCTGTTCACGACATGGCTTCCGATAAATCCTGCGCCGGCGACTAACACTTTCATGATCGTTCCTCCTCTTGAGTTAGGTACGGACGTCTTTGTCGAATAATGTCGGCTGTTCGTTGCTGAATGGTTCGGCGGACTTTATCGTCGTTATCCGGACGAAGGCGATTGTAAGCGTACAAGGGCTGCGCGATGTGGCAACACCTGCTCCAGCCCGCCATCTCAATGAGCGGGACCGACAAGGCCATGTCATACATGGCCTGGAACCAGGTGTGATCGTCGGCCTGAAATTCAAGAGTGTGGATTTGCAGGAAGCGGTGCCTCTTGAAACTGAAAAAGTGCGTCGGCTCCCAGCCCAGGGTTCTGACGTTGCCTGTCATGCGGTGTAAGGGGTTATCTGGCTCGGGTTTCACGACCAATTCACCGTGGGAGTCATATTCATGAACTTCATGCGCGCTCCAGACGACTTCACAGGCCTTATGCTCAAGAACCATCCGCTCCACCGCGGTCTCGTCGATGAGCCAGTCGTCTCCATCCAGAAGACCCACGAGACAGTCTTCCCGCACATGGTTCGTCAACGCATTCCACACGTTGTAGGACGGGTAGCGTCTTTCGGCATTCAGAAGAAGGTCGTCATTGCGAACGATCTGCTTGAGTACTGCAGCAGTTCCGTCCGTCGATGCATCATCGACCCAGATGTGGCGAATGTTAGAGTATGTTTGGCGTCTGACCGAGTCCACGCATCGTTCAACCCACGGCTTTGCATTCCACACAGGGGACAGCACCACAAAAAAAGTTCCTGCGCTCACCCTTGCCTCGCTATCATGTGGGCTCCCGATCCCGTTTTCTCATCAAGAGGCACCTTGAGGAACGCTTCCAGGTCCTCGGGAGTGCCGAGACCCCACATCCCGTCACCGACGCGTCCGAGGTTGAAGGTGAGGACGTTTGCGCCTTCCGCTATGATTTGGTTGTAGACCGGCGCCACATAAAATTCGTTGTTCACGCGAATATTCTGTTCGATCATGCGCTCGGCCGCACGCACAAAATCTCGTCCGACCCGAAAATTGTAGATGCCGACGGTCGCGTGATGGGACACGACTTGTTTTTCGACCACTTCCACCACTTGCCCTTTCGCGTTCAATCGTGCGTACGACCATTTCGGATGATCGGCCCACATCGTCATGATCAAGCCGTCGGCGTGCTCGCGAGTCATGACCGAGAGAGACTCATCCATATCGGCCCTTACCCACTGATCACTATTGGCGATCATGACGGGGTCATCGTTGTTGATCTGATTTCGCGCGCATAAGACCGTGCACGCCGCGCCCTCGGTGACCCCTGAGATCGCAACGATGTTGCACCCTGGAGCGATGCGCTCAAGAACGCAGCGCAGTCCAAGCTTATCCAGATGCTCTTCGAGCGCGACAAAGGTGAACCGATGGGAAACTGTGGGACGGATGTTTTCAACGACCACCTCGATCATGGGCCTGCCGTGGACTGGAATGAGCGGCTTCGGTAAGGCAAATCCTGCTTGCCGGAACCTGCTTCCCCGCCCTGCGATAGGCAGTACAATGTTCACCATCGCTAATGCCCGAAAACCTCGACCGCCTTTGACGCCGAGAACGTCGCGACATCTTCCGGCGTCCCAAGGCTAAACATCTGATCCCGCGAAAGTGGAAACACGGAGATTCGCTTTCCCATGAGGATCAGCTCGTTGTATACCGGGCAGACATAGAACTCTCCCTCGACCGTGGCGTGTTTCAAGAGCATGCGCTCCGCTGCAGCGACAAAATCTCTCGACCTCCTGAAGTAATAGACCCCCGCCGTCGCATTGCGGCTGATCGGCCTCTTCTCCGCAACGCTGACCACGTGGTTGCCTTCCAGCCTGACGTAAGACCACTTCGGATGCGTTGAGGGAAACGTCATGATGAAGCCATCCCAGGTTCCCTCCCTGGCCTCCGCGAGAAATTGATCGATGGACACGTCCAGGAATTGGTCTGCGTTGACAATGAGCAGCTCGTCATCATTGTCGAGATGTTCTTTAGCCAGGAGGACGCTGCACAGGGCGCCGGCGGTGGGTTGTGCAAGCGCCACGGTTTTGCTATGGGGCGCCAGCAGGCGCAGGACTTCCGCGAGGGCGAACTTCCGAAGATGCTCCTGCCGGCAGATGAACACGAACTCGTGGGGCTCCTTTGGCGTGATATTGTGAGTCACGATTTCCACCATTGGTCTGCCGACGACTTCGACAAGGGGCTTCGGAAACGTATAGCCCCTTTCGAGGAACGTTTTCCCTTCTCCGCCCATGGGCATGACAATGCGGATCATGTCGTCACGACTTGCGTCTCAATCTGATCGACAAACCCCTTTACCAGCAGGTAGTCGACGGCCTCAAATCCGACGACCGAGCACACATGGGCTCCAGATCGTCTCGCAGATTCAATCCCATGTGGCGCATCCTCCACGACGACCACTTCATCAGGACCACATCCCAGCTTCTCCATCGCCTTCAGGTAGATCTCCGGATCAGGCTTCGGCCGGAGGACATCTTCGTTGCTGATGACAAATTCCAACTGGTCATAGATTCCTGATTGTCTGAGCATGAGTTCCAATGTGTCTCTGATCGAGTTGGAGCAGACCGCCAATCGGTATCCTTCGCGTTTCAAGCGACTGCTCATGTACTCTTTTTCAAATACCGGTCTGCACTTGGAGAGTATTTCTTCCCTCGTATAGATTTGCTTCAGACAACCGATCAGCCCGTGCAGTGAGACCGGAAGGCCCTTTTCCACGCTGAGCATTTCAAGCTTCTTCCGTGTCGGCAGGCCGTTATACGCCGATAAATGCTCATACCGTGAGATCGAAAACCCAAAGACTGCAAGGGCGCGGTTGAGCGCGACATAGTGCCATTCCGTGGCATCGACCAGCACGCCGTCCAAGTCGAAGAGGATCGCCGCTATTGACCCCATAGTTCTCGTCCTCTCATCGTCCCAAACACCCCTCACTCTGCATATTTGTCACCCACAACACTTGGAACCTTCACGACTACCGTCGTCGCATCTTCTTTCACGGAAAAATCAGTGGCTTCACCTGGCTCCAACACGATGATGCTTCCCGCTGAATAGGACCGACCGTTCATGGCTACTCGGCCATGTACCACCAGAGTGATTTCCGTCGCAATTCTGTGCACGTGTCGCCCCTCGCTCTCACCGGCCTTGTACTGCTTGCATGCGACTTCGCACGCATTGGTTCGGAATGAGGCGGGATCAAAGTCGCCGACGAACCACCCCTTGATCATGTCCGACAACTCATAGGTCTTCATCGGCGAGCATCCATCGATCCAGCGCCGACCTCGCTGTTCAATAGCGCGGGGTAGTCAGTGCACACCCCGTCTATGCCCCAGGCGACATAATCTCTCCAGCGGTTCCTCGCCACGTCAAGGGTGAACCCATGAAGTTCCGGAGACACGGCGTAAACGGCTTTGTCGGCGCCCCGTAATTGTTGAATGTCAAAGCGCGTTGCCCAAAGCCGATCGAACTCGTCCAGCCAAATGGTGTCCGCTTCTTGTATTGATAGCGCCCTCTTCAGTGGCTCGGAACGATCACTGACTCTGGCCGCAATGTGGATGGCGGGGCTTAGACCTCGGAAAATGCGTGCTGTGCGTCCCGGCTCATCCTCCAGCAATTCCATGTCGAACAAGAACATCTGGTCGGCAACCTTTTCACTTTCCAAGAAGGCCACCATCTCTCTCTCATACCCGAGTTCTTTGACATTCAATGCCACAATGCTCTCAGGATACTGGCGTATCAGTCCACAGTACTGCTCAGCGCGGTTGGCATGAGTTACCGGAGCTGGGTCATGCGACACATAGAATGATCCGGATCGTGCGCGCCGGAGATCGATCTCCACGCCCCAGCCTTGATCGAGACACGACCGGACAGCCTCCGGAGAATTCTCCTTGGAATCAGGGCCGTCGCTATTTCCCCTAT
>SWDL01000197.1:0-3802 GCA_005116795.1 Nitrospira sp.
GATGCGCCCATCTTCGCCCCTCGCGGCCTTCTCCCACTCCGCCGAGCTCGGTAACCGCTTGCCCGCCCATGTGCAGTAGGCCTCGGCGTCGTACCACGAGACGTGCATCACCGGGTGGTTGACCATGGTGTCCTGGAAATTCCCACCGTCATATTGCCAATCGATCAGCGGCGGACGATTCTCCGCCAGCGTAAACTTGAGATACTGTACGGTCGTGACCTCGTACCTGTCGATCTCATACTCGTCGAGGTAGACCTTCCTCTGCGGAACCTCGGCGCGATAGGCGTTCTTGTCGACCTTTTTGTCGCTCCCCATCACGAACCATCCCGCCGGGACACGGACCATCTCATCATGGGCCGGGAGTGCGGCCCGTTCGGCGGCGAGCTGCTTGCCGGCTGCGGTCCACTCACGCGTCACGTCGGCGACGTCCAAGGCCCAACCGATGCCGGCCATCCCAACCCCGAGCACCAATCCTATCCCCTTCATCCACGATGTCATGTTCACCCCCCTTGCTGTGTCGTCATCGATCACGGTCGTGACCGCCTGCACGATTGACGCTGGTTACTTCGCCCGGCGCGGTGGATCGGCCGGTGTGTGTGAATCAAACTCTTCCAACGGCAGAAAATTGACGGGGAGCTGAAACATCAGATCCGACACGGGGCGCAGTTTCACATGTCGATATTCCACGATCCAACTGCCGTCTTTTCTGGCCAGCTTCATGGGAAAATGAAGATCGGTCGCCACCCATTGATAGTAGATCAATTCCCGATCGCGCTCCCGCACCGTCACGTGATAGAGCGTCGTCGGATGCCCGTCGAAGACTTCGTTCCCGATCGTTTCCCGGGCCACTTCGCCGCTCAACCGCTCGAACACTTTTGGTTCCTGCTCCGGATCGTAGGGCAGGGTTTTGAAATGCTTCATGCGCGAGAGGAGCAGCCACATCACCTGCTTGTCCTTGCGGACGATCGTCACGTTGACCGGGCTGATCTCATGATGCTCCAACCGCCACATCTCATCCCGGTAGTAGAGGTTGGCCTTGCGCACGCGACCGTTCACCTTCGTGATTTGATCGGCCGTGAATTCCAGCGCCCAGGCGGAGGGGTCCATCGCCATCCACAGCGACAGCGCGACACCCCAGACTCCGACCGAGAAGGCGGCGCGGACGGAGCGCCATTTCACGGGGACCATGCTAGACGGAAGTTTGGCCGGGGGGCGATCTGTGCGCCGCCTGCACGCTGCGCAACATGTGTCGATCGGCTTCATACGTGAGCTGGGTCAGCGCGTCACTGATGGGGACCCACACGGCGTCCTCCACCTCTCCATCGTGCTCGCCGACCTGTTCGACAGGGGTCATCAAGAACCACCGGACGGTCTTGCGTACCCGCTTCCCCGCGCGTTGAAACCAGTATTGAGACCGCGGCAGCTCGCGCTCAATTGTACAACGCCAGCCGGTCTCTTCCTGCACCTCCCGAAGGGCGGCCTGGGGATTCGATTCATTCAGGTTCAGCTTCCCCTTGGGAAAGGCCCAGACGGTCCGGCCCTTGAGATCTCTGGTGCGGATCAGTAGAACGTCGCCGTTGCGGACCGCCACCCCACCTGCCGAAAATTCGAGCGTCTGTTGAGGGACACCCGATGGAGGGCCCGTCGTCATCGAATGCCTCGCTCTCTCTGAGATCTGAGATGTTTCATGATTCGGTTTGTTCTCGGCCGGCGTCGCCGCCTCGCTGGATGACGCTGACTTCGGCTATCATACCATTCCTGATGTCCGACTCCGTCACAAAGCGACAGGAACTCCTCCACCTCTTGAGGAGGGGCCGGTACACGGCTCGTGAACTGGCGGAACAACTCGACCTCCCCGAACGGGACGTGGAAGCCCATCTGCCGCATGTCCTCCGGTCGATCGCCCATGATCCTCGCCTCACCTTCCTCTTGGAACCCTCGACCTGTGGGGCCTGCGGATTCCGCTTTCGCACACGCACGCGCCTCACGCGGCCCGGGCGCTGTCCCCGTTGCCGCAGCGAAGACATTTCGTCACCGCGGTTTGGGATCACCGAGATGGAACCGAGGAAGGCGTGACTGATTCAGACGTCTCTCGTATCTCGTTGTTCGTATCTCGTGAAGCGTACCTCGTTTCCGCATTCGGACGCTTCACGAATCACGCGCGACGGCTTCTACTTCGCCTTGATGCACTCGATGTCGAGCTTGATGTGCACCTCATCGCCCACCACCAGCCCGCCGTTATCGAGCGTCTTGCTCCAGTTCATGCCGAAGTCTTTCCGGTTCACGGTGCCTTCTGCGGTGAATCCGGCGCGCACATTCCCCCAGGGATCCTTGGCCACCCCGTTGAACGCGCCCGTGAGCACCACGTCCTTCGTCACCCCCAGCAGAGTCAGCTCGCCGGCCGCCGAGTATTCATTGCCTCCACCGGATTTCAGATAGGACTTCAGCTTGAACGTCATCGTCGGATACTTCTCGACGTTGAAAAAGTCCGGCCCACGGAGGTGTTGATCGCGTTTCTGTTGGTTTGTCGTGATCGAGGCGGTCTGGATCGTGGCTTCGATTGTCTTGACGGTCTTGGCCTCGGCATCCATGTCGATAAAGCCCTTGTAGTCCACGAAGCGCCCGGACGTGTTGGACAGGACCATGTGCGCGACCCGGAACTCCACCGTGGAGTGGTCGAGGTCCACGTCATAGCGGGCCATCTCGGCCCACGCCGGAAAGGCCCAGAGCACCGCCAGTAGACCCCCGATGATGATTCGTGCCTGAATTCTATCTCGCGCCACCATGCGTGCTCCTTCCCTGACGGATTCGGGTTTATCTGGTTTATCTGGTTTGTCTGGTTACTTTGGTTCTTCGGGGACTCGTCGAAACCAGATCACGAGATCAACCAGATGAACTGAACAAACCGGACGAACCAGACAAACCCGGGAAACCGGTCGCACAGACTACCGACTTCACACCAAATCGGTCAAGATGTTGGTGATCGTGGAGGGCTGTGCGATAATCACTCAGCATTCCCCCTCAGCCCAAGGATGGTTTCTCGTGCGCGCGCTTGTCAAAACCGCTCCGGCTCCCGGCCTGACTCTTGAAACGGTGCCCGACCCGACGCCCGGTCAGGGAGAAGTCGTGATTCGTGTCCGAGCCACGTCCATCTGCGGCACGGACGCCCATATCTATCGGTGGGATCACTGGGCCCAAAGCCGAATCCAACCGCCACGGATCATCGGGCATGAAATGTGCGGAGAAGTGGTGGCGATCGGCCACGCGGTCACGCTGGTCGCCGTGGGAGACTACGTCGCGGCCGAATCTCACCTCACGTGTGGACGCTGCTTTCAGTGCCGAACGGGACAGGCTCACGTGTGCAAGGACTATCGCATTCTTGGGGTCGACGTGGACGGCTCCTACGCCGACTATGTGAAGCTGCCGGAAGGCGTCCTCTGGAAGACCCCGCGCGAACTTCCCCCAGAGTTCGCCTGCGTCCAAGAGCCGCTGGGCAATGCCGTGGACGCCGCCCTCGCCGAGAGCCTGGCCGGCAGGACCGTCCTCATCACCGGGTGCGGCCCGACCGGATTGCTGTCCATCGCCGTCGCTCGCGTCTCGGGAGCCTCGGCGATTATCGCGGTCGACGTCAGCGACTACCGTCTCGAGTTGGCCAAGCAACTGGGAGCCTCCCTCACATTGAATGCCACGCAGGATTCCGAGAAGACCATGGAGGCCGCCCTTTTGGATTTGACCGGCGGGGAAGGCGTCGATGCGGCGCTCGAAATGTCCGGTCACCCGTCCGCCCTTCACCAGGCCTTCC
>SWDL01000197.1:3813-9989 GCA_005116795.1 Nitrospira sp.
TCAAGAACGGCGGCCGGGTCACGCTCTTCGGCATCCCGACCGGGTCCGTCTCCTTCGACCTGCCCAACGAGATTATCTTCAAAGGCATTCGCGTCTACGGCGTCACGGGGCGCCGCCTGTTCAGCACCTGGTACCGGCTGGCGGGGTTGTTCAAGGCCGGCCTGAACATCAAGCCGATCATCACCCACACGTTTCCCATGACCGAGTTTGCCAAAGGGTTCGACTTGATCGAAACCGGTCAGTGCGGGAAGGTGGTGCTCTTCCCGTGAACAACGATTGAGGCCTGAGGTTGGAGGTTCGAGGCAACTGCTCTCGACTGACCCCGCCGAAGTCCTCAAGCCTCAAACCTCAAACCTCAGACATTTGACTCTCCATGGCTTGCCGCTCCCTACAGCCCGCCGTTGAGGCCCAGTTGGCCGAGATCCGCGCGTCCGGCCTCTACAAGGTCGAACGGCAACTCCTGGGTCCGCAGGGAAGCACGATTCGGGTCGCCCAACCCTCGGGCGTCCATGAGGTCATCAATCTCTGCGCCAATAATTATCTGGGACTCGCCGCCCATCCGGCGATCGTGCAGGCCGCGCGGGAAGGACTCGACCGCTACGGGTACGGCATGGCCTCCGTGCGGTTTATCTGCGGCACGCAGGACCTCCATCGGCGGCTCGAGCGCGCCCTGAGCGAGTTCTTCGGCACCGGCGACGCCATTCTCTACAGCTCTTGCTTCGACGCCAACGGGGGCCTGTTTGAAACCCTGCTGGACGAACGCGACGCCGTCATCAGCGACGCGTTGAACCATGCGAGCCTGATCGACGGCATCCGGCTCTGCAAAGCCACGCGGTTCCGCTACGCCCATTCCGACATGTCTGAACTGGAGACCGCCTTGAAAGACGCGGCCTCGGCCAGAGTCCGCCTGATCGTCACGGACGGCGTCTTTTCCATGGACGGCGATCTGGCGCGGCTGGACCTCATCACCCGTCTCGCCGACCGCCACGATGCGGCCGTGGTCGTGGACGACAGTCACGCAACCGGCGTCTTCGGCCAGGGCGGTCGAGGCACCCCGGATGTCTTCGGCGTGGCCGATAAGATCAATCTCATCACCAGTACGCTCGGCAAAGCATTGGGCGGCGCGTCCGGCGGGTTCACGACCGGCCGCGCGGACGTGATCGAGCTGCTCCGGCAGCGATCGCGACCCTATTTGTTTTCCAATGCCCTGCCGCCGCCGATTGTGTCGGCGGCCCTTCAGGGGTTAACCCTCGTGGCCGCTGGAGAAGACCTTCGGGCCACGCTTCACGGCCATGCGACCCATCTCCGGACCCAACTGACCGCGCTGGGCTTCACGCTGGGACCCGCCGTCAAGGCGGAAGGGGTCCCCCTCTCGCCGATCATCCCGGTCATGCTGGGGGATGCCGTGCTCGCCACACGCATGGCCGATCGCCTGCTGCAGGAAGGCCTCTACGTGATCGCCTTCAGCTATCCGGTCGTCCCCAAGGGGCTGGCCCGAATCCGTCTGCAACTCTCCGCGGCGCATACCCACGCACAGATCGATCAGGCCGTGGCGGCCTTCGCCACGGTCGGCCGCGAACTCGGCGTGATTCGCTAGACCCAAGACGCGCTTTTGCCGCGCGTCCCGCTCCTCGATGATTGATCCCTTTCACCAGCTTCCGTAGAATCCCGCGAATGACTCGTCGCGTCCGCAAGCGGCTCCTCAACAGCCTGGCCATTGCGCTGATCATTGCCGGGCTGCTCACGGCCGCGTATCTCCTGACGTGGCTCTCGACCACGCAGGTCCGGAGCACCGATTTCTTGTTTGCTTCCTCGGCCCAGAATCAGGCGACGACCACCGTGATCGTCGGCATCGATCAGCGCAGTTACCGGGAGCTGCTCCCCACCTACGGACCCATGGTGAGTTGGCCGCGTACCGTGTATGCGAAGGCCGTGGATCAGCTCGCGCAGGCCGGCGCCCGGGTGATTGCCCTCGACCTGTTCTTCGACGCGCCGACCGCCGACGATCCCGAGCTGGTGGCGGCCCTCGCGCGCGCCGGCAACGTGATCACGCCGGTGGAAGCCCAGGGACCACGTCAATTTCTCCCCAGCCCCGGCGTCGCGCAGGAGTTCGAGGCCTTCGTGCGTCCCGTCGCCCCCATCGCCAAGGCGGCCGCGTCGGAAGGGACGGTCAACGTCACCACCGATCAGGATAGCGTCATCCGCAGTCTCCCTCTCGTCCTCCGCGCGGAACAGCAAGACGTCCCGGCGCTGGCCTTGGCCGCCGTGGCGCGCTTTGTCCGGCGACCCGTCGTGCTCGACGCCCCCCCCGAGGCCTCAGCCGTCTACGCAGCAGGCCGCGCCATCCCGATGCTTGAGTCGGGCAGCATGCTGATCAATTACCTCGGCCCGCCTTCCGTCCCAGGGCAAGACGGCCCATTCCCCATCATCCCGCTGGTCGATATCGTCAAGGGCGCCTTTGAGCCGGCGCTGGTGAAGGACAAGATCGTGCTCATCGGACTGACGATTCGAAGTATGGACGAGTTCGCAACGCCGACCACGGTCGGGACTCGGATGTGGGGTGTAGAGATTCTGGGCAACGCCATCGAAACCATTCTTTCTGAGCGTACCCTCGTTCCGGCATCGAATGGGCTGACTATGGGGTTGATTGCGGCCCTGGCCCTGGCAGCCGCCCTCTGCACGGCGCTGCTCCCCATGTGGGCCACGGTCGCCACAGGAGGCCTTTTCGTCGCGTACCTTGTCGCTGCCAGCCTGGCCTTTGACAGTGGCCTGCTCCTGAATATGGTCTATCCACCGCTGGCTCTTCTCCTCTCCTTTTCCCTCATTATGATCTACCGGGTCGTCTTCGAGCAGGCGGAGCAGCGGACGATCCGCGGCGTGATGGCCCGGTACCTCTCCCCCTCCGTCAGCCAGTGGGCACTGAAAGATCCTGAACGACTCACGCTCGGCGGCGAAACCCGCATCATGACGGTGCTGTTCTCCGACCTTCGCGGATTCACCACGCTCTCCCAGAACATGGATCCGCAGGCGCTGACGGCCCTGTTGAACGAGTACATGACCGCGATGACCGAGATCGTCTTCACGCACGACGGCGTCCTCGACAAGTACATCGGGGATGCGATCATGGCCTTCTGGAACGCGCCGATGCGGCAGGAGGATCACGCCGTGCGGGCCTGCGAGACGGCGCTGGATATGGTGTCTCGACTGCAGACCCTGCAAGCCGACTGGGCGGCACGCGGATTGCCCCGGCTCGACCTGGGCATCGGCATCAACACCGGGCGCATGGTGGTGGGGAACATGGGCTCACGCGACCGATTGGCCTACACGGTGCTGGGCGATACGGTGAATGTCGGGTCGAGGCTGGAAGGCTTGAACAAGGAATATGGGACGCGGATCGTGATCGGCGAAGGCACCCGCGCGGCGGCAGGCGAAACGTTTCTCTATCGACTTCTCGATCTGGTCGCGGTGAAAGGCCGGAGCGAGCCGCTGGCAGTCTATGAAGTCACCGCAAGAGCGGGGCAACTGGACGGGCCGCGATCGTCACTGCTGGATCGCTATGCCACGGGGCTCGCCCTGTACCAGCACCGCCGGTGGGCCGAGGCCGCGGCCTGCTTCCGGACCATGCAGGAGGAGGGCATGGTTGACGGACCGTCCGCGCTCTACCTCAAGCGGAGTCTCGCCTTCATCGAGAGCCCCCCGCCTGCGGATTGGAACGGCGTCTTCGTGGCGACGAGAAAATAGGCGAGAGGCCGCGACGAGCGAGGAAGGCGCGACGCGCTTTCCCCGCCCTTCTCGCACGTCTCGCAGCCTCTTTCCCAACTACATCCCCCCGACCGCCTGCAATTCCATCGGCGAGAGCAGCACTTTGCCCGGCAGCGGACCGGTATGCGTTTCCAACGGCGCGGCATTCCCTCCCTGGAGCCTGGCCGTCGGGCGCTCTGCGGCCGTGGCCGGATCGAGTTGCTGAGTCACCGCCGTTTTCATCCGCTCGCCTTTCTTGATTGAGCCGGAGAGCTGCTGCTCGTACACCTTCGCCCCCTTGAAGCTGCCGATCAGCGTGAGCGTGAACGCTCCTTCCCGGACCCCTTCCACGACGACCGTAAAGGGCCCCGGCGCGCCGGCAGGGACTTGCACCACGTGGGTCCCGTCTTCGTTCGCCTGCGTCAACGAGCCGAAGACATGATTCACCTCGATCGTCGGAGCCACAAAGCCGGCCACCCTCGCCCCGTCATCCATGACGACGAGCGGGAGGACGCCCGCCGACGCCGTCACGCGCAACGTGCTCTGATTGACGGAGAAGGCCGCGGGCGCCGGCTGATTCTTTCCATTCGGTTGGACCAGGGTCTTTTCCCCCGGCAACAAGACCATGAGCACCTGCCCTTGCGGATCCGTCACCGTCACGGGACCCGCCATCGTCCAGCACATGAAATGGTCGGGACTCATTTCACCGCCGATGAGGCCATCGTGCACCGTAGCCGTCGCCGTGTTGGATTCCAGTGAAAGACTCGACTTCGGATCAGCCAGCCGGACGACGCGCGCCCACACGACGCCGAGATTGATCTTGACGCTGATCGTGGATTTCTTCGGGGTGATGTCCGCTTTCTTCACCTGCACGTCGGAATCCGGCTGCACCGTCACCGTGCTGCCGTCCAGGAAGGTGATGACCGCGGTGGACTTGGGACCGGTTAGGACCCGATCGCCGATCGCGAGGTCCATGCCGTCCCGGGCCGGTTGGGCTTGGGTGCTGCCGTTGGTCACATGCTGTACAGTGCCGCCCAGCACCGAAAGGGTGGCGGTAGCGGACACGCGCCCACCGACCGGCTGTGCGGACGCCGACGGCGCCGAACCGATCTGGGCGATGCCCCAGCCCAACAGCCACGCTACGAAGACCACCATGACTCGCCGCTTGTCCGTTCGTCCGTCACTCATGTCATCCCTCCTCTGGTCACCCCTGCGGGTGAGCTGCCGTCGTCGTCTGAGGCACAGGATCCACTGTGTTCATCATTCTGCCTGACCCACCCTGGTGTCAAGGCCCGATCCGGTGGTATACCACCACTACGATGCGCGCCATGGTATTAGATCGGCAAGGGCCGGTGGAATCTTCCCCTCTCCAGTTGAGAGACCTGCCGGCGCCGACACCGGGCCCCGGCGACGTCCTTGTGAAGGTCCACGTGTGCGGGATTTGCCGGACCGATCTGCATGTGATCGAAGGTGAATTACCCGAGGCGACGTTGCCGCTGATCCCTGGGCATCAGACGGTCGGGATGGTCGAACGGCTCGGATCAGGCGTCCGCTCGCTGAAGGAAGGTGATCGCGTCGGCATCGCCTGGCTCCGCCAGACTTGCGGCGCCTGCGAATTCTGCCGGTCCGGCCGGGAGAATCTCTGCCGGCAGGCTCAGTTCAGCGGCTACCATGTGAATGGGGGCTATGCGGACTACGCGGTGGTTCCGGAATCCTTTGCCTACCCGCTCCCGGCGACCTTCACCGACCAGGAGGCTGCCCCGCTGCTCTGTGCCGGCATCATCGGCTACCGGGCTCTCCGCCTGAGTGCCATCCAGCCGGGGCAACGACTCGGTCTTTACGGCTTCGGCGCGTCGGCCCACATCGCCATTCAGATTGCCCGCGCCTGGGGCTGTGAAGTCTACGTCAGTTCGCTTCGCGAAGCACACCGGCGGCTGGCGCGCGAGTTAGGCGCCGTCTGGGTCGGTGGTTCGATGGACTCACCACCAGAACCGCTGCACAGCGCGATTCTCTTTGCGCCGGCCGGCGAATTGGTGCCGCCGGCTCTCCGCGCGCTGCAGCGGGGCGGCACCCTGGCCCTCGCGGGCATTCACCTCTCGGCCATCCCACCGCTGAATTACGACCAGGACCTCTTCGGCGAACGGGTGCTTAGAAGCGTCACGGCCAACACCAGGCAGGATGGCCTCGACTTGCTTCGCGAGGCCGCGGCGATTCCCATTCGTCCCCACACGCAGGCCTATCCACTTGAGGAGGCGAACCGCGCGCTACACGAGTTGAAGAAGGGGACGATTGCAGGGGCCGGCGTGCTGCGCGTGAGGTCGTAACTCGTCGTTCGCTGTTCGTATCTCGTTTCGCCTCAGACCAAATACGAGATACGAGCGACGAGAGACGGGGTACGCTCCTGCGCCACGACTACGCCGCGGCGCGCATCTCAC
>SWDL01000198.1 GCA_005116795.1 Nitrospira sp.
GCATCGTCGTGGACGACGCCATCGTGGTCGTGGAAAATGTCGAGCGCCACATGCGCGAAGACCGTGTGTCGGCCAAAGACGCGGCCAAGCGGGCGATGAGCGAGGTCACGTCGCCGATCATTGCGATTGTGCTGGTGCTCGTCTCGGTGTTTATCCCGGTCGGATTCGTCGGCGGGATCACCGGGGCGCTCTACAAGCAGTTTGCCGCGACGATCGCCATCTCAGTGACCGTGTCGGGGTTTGTGGCGTTGACGCTGAGTCCGGCGCTCTGCGCGTTGGTGTTGACTCCGCAGCATGAAGCGCGGGGCGGGTTCTGGGCGTTCTTTGACAGGACGTTCGGTCGGACACAGCGAGGCTATACGAGATCGGTCGGCAGGCTCGTGGCCAGGCCGGTGTTGGTGATGCTGGCGTTCGGCGGGCTGCTCGTGGTGTCGCTGGGCCTCTTCCAGGCGCTTCCCAAGAGTTTCTTGCCGGAGGAGGACCAGGGCTACTTCATCGTCGTGGCGCAGTTGCCGGACGGCGCGTCCAAACAGCGGACGGACGCCGTGCTGGAACGGATTGAGCGAGCCTTCCAGGGCAACCCGGCCGTGCACTCGACCGATGCCCTCTCGGGGCAGAATTTCGTGTTCGGGGTGCGTGGGCCCAACGCGGCGACCATGTTTGTCCCGCTCAAGCTTTGGGATGAGCGGAAGGAGCCACAGTCGCACGTGCAGTCGCTGATCGGAATGGCGTACGGGGAGTTTGCCAAGATCCCCGAGGCGCTCTTGCTCGCCTTCAATGCTCCGGCCATCCGGGGCGTCGGCGCGGTCGGGGGATTTTCGGCGCAGCTCCAAGATCCCACGGGAGGAGATTTCAAGAAGTTCGCCGCCGTCGCTCAGCAGTTCGTGGTACGGGCGCAGCAAGAGCCGGCGATCGGCCGGGTGGGCACCAACTTTCGTGTCTCGTCGCCCCGGCTCTTTGCCCACGTGAACCGGGAGCGGGCCAAGGCGCTGGGGATCCCGATATCGGATATCTTTGATACCTTGCAGGCCTACTTTGGGAATTTTTACATCAACGACTTCGTGAAATTCGGTCGCGTCTATCACGTGCAGACGGAAGCCGAGGCGGAGTTCCGGGCGACGCCGCAGGACCTCTCCAAGATCTACGTCAGGACCCAGACGCCGCAGGGCATGAACATGATTCCGCTCGATACCGTGGTGACCACGGAGTTCCAGAGCGGGCCGGATCCGGTGAATCACTTCAACGGCTACAATACGGCGCTCGTGCTGGGCGCCGCCACGCCGGGCTTCAGCTCCGGCCAGGCTCTGGAGGCGCTGGACCGGGTCGGCAAGGAGGTCTTGATCCCGCAAGGCTATGCCATTGACTATAGCAACATCTCGTTCCAGGAGCGGCGGGTCGGCGGACAGTCCGGACAAGTGTTCGCCATCGGGCTGTTGATGGTCTTTCTCGTGCTGGCGGCACAGTTTGAAAGTTGGGTCGTGCCCTTCGCCGTGATCCTTGCCGTCCCCTTCGCGATCTTCGGGGCGCTCGCCGGCGTCTGGGCCCGAGGCTTCACCAACGATATCTACTTTCAGATCGGGCTCGTGACCTTGATCGGGCTGTCGGCAAAGAACGCGATTCTGATCGTCGAGTTTGCCAACACTCGCTATGAAGCGGGCCGGCCATTGTTGGAAGCAGCGACCGAAGCCGCGCGCCTGCGGTTTCGTCCGATCATCATGACCTCGATGGCCTTTATTTTCGGCATGCTGCCGTTGGTGGTGGCGACCGGCGCGGGCGCGGCGAGCCGGCAATCCATCGGGACGGGCGTGCTGGGCGGAATGTTCGCGGCGACCTTCCTGGCCATTTTCTTTGTGCCGCTGTTTTACGTGCTCATTCGCAAACTGATTGCGCGGCGAGCGCCGGCCGAAGAGCCGGCCATGCCGCTCACGCCCGCCGAGGAAGAACCTTGACATGCGCCTTCTCATCGCCATAGGGATGGCCTTGATTCTCCAGTCCTGCGCCTTGGGACCGGACTTTCAACGCCCCGACCAGCAGCCGGGGACGGCGTTCCGGGAGGCGGCAGGCGCGGGCGATGCGCCGTCGATCGCCAACCTGCCCTGGTGGGAACTGCTCAAGGATGAGGAGTTGCAGAAGCTGGTTCGCATCGCGTTGCAAGAGAACAAGGACCTGCAACGGGCCGTCGCCACGGTTGAGGAATATCAAGCCAGGGCCCTGGTCGCGAAGTCGGACTATCTGCCGGGCGCCGCGATCTCGGGCAACGCGCCGTCGTTCGGACGAAAGGCTATCTTCTTGTTCCCCGGCTTTGCCAATCCCTTCAACTACTACCTGCAAGGCAGTCTGGCGTGGGAATTGGATGTCTGGGGCCGGATCAGACGTTCGAACGAGGCGGCGCGGGCGGACCTGCTCGCGCGCGAAGAAAGCCGGCGCGCGGTGATCTTACAGCTGGTGAGCGGCGTGGCGGAGGCCTACTTCGACCTGCTCCAGTACGATCGCCAACTGGAGATTGTCCAGCGCACGCTCCAGTCATGGGAGGAGTCCGTCCGGATCGCGCAGGCGCGCCTACGGCAGGGGTTGTCGTCCCGCCTGGATGCCGACCAGTTCGAGGCGGAGCGCGCCAACGCCGCGGCGCGGGCCGCCGAGTTGGAACGGCAGAAGATTCAGCAGGAAAACGGGCTGAGCCTCTTGTTGGGGCGCAAACCTTCCGCAATTCCGAGGGGGAAGCCGCTGACCGAACAGGCGCTGCCGCCCGAGGTGCCGCCGGGATTACCGTCGGAGTTGCTGCAACGTCGGCCTGACTTGGTGCAGGCTGAGCAACAATTGGCGGCCGCGACCGCTCGGATCGGTGTCGCCCAGGCGGAGCGTTTCCCTAAGATCAGCCTGACAGGCATCTTGGGGGTGGCGAGTCCACAACTGTCGCGACTGGTGGCCAACGAAACCGCCTACGGTGCGGTCGGACCGAGCCTGACGTCCCCCCTGCTGAATGGGCAGATCTTGGGCTTCCAACAGGAAGTCGCCGAGGCCCAGGCAAAGGAAGCCTTGGCGGACTATGAAAAAGCCGTGCTGACGTCCTTTCGCGAAGTGGATGACGCCCTCGTGGCTGTCCGCACGTCGCGTGACCAGAACAAAGCGCAGCGACAGCAGGTCGCCGCGCTCCAGTCAGCCCTTCGGCTGGCCGAGTTGCGATACAAGGGCGGATTGGCCAACTATCTGGACGTCCTCGTCGCGCGACGCAACCTCTTCGAGGCCGAACTGGCGCAAACGGCGAGTCACCGGCTGCAGTTGGTGTCGATCGTCCAACTCTACAAGGCCCTCGGCGGCGGCTGGGCTCCCGACGAGACGGTGGGCCGACCCGCTCCCGCCAGCGCCGCCGCTCCCCACGGGTAAGGGCGCACCTCAGTCCGTCGCCATCTCGAGCCCCGGCACCTTGAGCGCGTGAACGGACGCCTGAATAGCCGTGACGGCGTCCGGCCGCGGGAACCCTTTGCGCCAGGCCAGTGCGATGCGCCGACTCGGCACGGGTTTGTCGAAGTCCACGACGGCCAGTCGCTTGTGCTGATGCTTCGACGTGACCGCGCTGCAGGGCATGACCGTGACTCCCAGCCCTGAAACAACCATCTGACGAATCGTCTCGAGCGAATTTCCCTGCATCCCCTCCGTATCGGACCGGCTCAACTCCGGACAGGTTTCCAAGACTTGTTGGCGAAAGCAATGTCCCGCATGGGGGAGCAAGACCCGCTCCCCGCTCAGCGCCCGCGAGTCGAGACGCGACTTCTTGGCCAAGGGATGATCGGCGGGCACCACCGCCTTGAAGGGTTCGTCATAGAGGGCCTTCGTCAAGATGCCGGGCTCGTCGAAGGGCAGCGCGATCATGATGACGTCGAGCCTCCCGCTCTTCAGCATGGTGGTCAAATGGACCGTCAGGTTCTCTTCGATCTCCAGCGGCATCTGGGGCGCCCGCTTGTGAAGAATGGGGACGAGCTCTGGCAAGAGATAGGGTCCGACAGTCGCGATGACCCCGAACCGCAGCGGGCCGACGAGCTGATTCTTCCCCTGCGCGGCGAGCGCCTTCACCTGTTCGGCCTCCTCCAGGACCCGCTGGGCCTGCTGGACGATCCGTTCACCCAAGGGCGTGAGGGCCACTTGGTTCTTGCGCCGGTCGAAGATCGCCACCCCGAGTTCGTCCTCTAACTTCTTGATGGCCAGGCTCAAGGCCGGCTGGGTCACACAGGCCCGGTCCGCCGCCCGTCCAAAATGCCCTTCCTGCGCCACCGCGACCACATACTGCAGTTCCGTGAGCGTCATGTCGGCCTCCTCGAGTGATAAGCAATACTAATCGAACTCTCATATATTATCAATTGGACTGATGGTCAGGATGGCGCTAAGGTACGCACTGTGCTCACGGTATGAATCGCATCACTCACACTGCGTCAACAAGGAGGAACGGACATGAAACCGAATATCGGAATCAGCGACGGCGATCGACAGGCGGTCAGCCGGATTCTCGCAGCCATCCAGGCCGACGAAGTGGTGCTATCCGCAAAGACCCGGCAGTATCACTGGAACGTGATGGGTCCGCACTTCAGCGAATTGCATCGGTTGTTCGAAGAGCAGTACGACGCGATCGAGGAGACGAGCGACGAGCTCGCGGAGCGGGAGCGGGCGCTCGGCGCCATCGCTCCGGGGACGCTCGCGGCCTTTCTGGCCATGACCCGCTTGCAGGAACAGCAGACGGTCCCCAACGCGCAGGGCATGGTCACGAACCTCCTGCAGGATCACGAAACGATCATCCGGCAGTTGCGCGCGGATATCGAAGCGACCGGCGCAACCTATCGGGATGTGGGCACCAGCGATTTTCTCACGGGGATCATGGAAGCCCACGAAAAAATGGCCTGGATGCTCCGGGCCCATGCAGAGGCGTAGGGATTCATTCAGCGAATCAGGAAGGAGGAGACCATGAAACAGCCTGAGATCAGGAGAGCGACAGTCGGCGCGATCATGGCTATCGTGGCCGTGATCGCCGGCACCGCGGCGGATGAATCACGCGCGGGTCAATCTACACCCCCCAAAACACAGAAGACCGTGCCGCTGGGTCTGGAGGATCCGGCGGCCTACATTCCGACGGACGACCCGCAAACGGCGCAGAACATCGAGTTAGGACGGCTGCTCTTCTTCGACAAGCGGCTCTCGAAGAACAACACGATCGCCTGCGCGAGCTGCCATCTGCCGTCCATGGCTTTCACCGACGGGCAGCCCGTCTCGACCGGCATCAATAAGCTGAAGGGGGGCCGGAGCGCGCCGGCCGCGATCAATCGGGTCTACAGCAAGGCGCAATTCTGGGACGGCAGGGCCGAAACACTGGAAGACCAGTCGATCGGCCCCTTCGTCAATCCGGTCGAGCATGGGTTCATCAACCACGACGAGATGGTGGCGAAGACGCGGAAGATCGCAGGGTACCGCGCCCTCTTCCAGGAGGTCTTCGGGCGCGAGATCGTGATCGCCGACGTGGGGAAGGCCATCGCGAGCTTTCAGCGAACGATCCTGTCCGGCAACAGCGCGGCGGATCGATTCGACGTTGGGGGGGACGAGAAGGCGCTCTCGGAGTCGGCTCAGCGCGGCCTGGAACTCTTTCGCGGCAAGGCCCGCTGCACGCGCTGCCATTCGGGATTCAATTTTACCGATGAAAAGTTCCACAATCTCGGCATCGGCTGGGACACGAACACCGTGGACTTGGGCCGCTATATGGTGACGAAGAATCCGGAGGACATCGGCGCCTTTAAGACGCCGACGTTGCGGGAGATCGCCCGCACGGCGCCCTACATGCATGATGGACGA
>SWDL01000199.1 GCA_005116795.1 Nitrospira sp.
AATCTATTTGAGAAACCTAAAGACCCTACCTCTTTCAGTGCCATCCGCATCCGTATTGCCTCTCCCCAAAAGATTCGTTCGTGGTCCCATGGGGAAGTCAAAAAGCCGGAAACAATCAATTACCGGACCTTTAAGCCTGAACGTGATGGGCTTTTTTGTGCCAAGATTTTTGGTCCGGTCAAAGACTGGGAATGTAACTGCGGTAAGTATAAGCGGATGAAGCACCGCGGCATCGTCTGCGACAAGTGCGGGGTCGAGGTGATCCAATCCAAGGTGCGCCGTGAGCGGATGGGCCATATCGAGTTGGCGGCGCCCGTCGCGCACATCTGGTTTCTGAAGGGCGTCCCGAGCCGCATCGGGACCTTGCTCGACATGAGCCTCAAGCACCTCGAAAAAATTCTCTACTTCGAGAGCTACGTCGTGGTCGATGGCGGTGATACGAATCTCCGCGAAAAGGAATTGGTCACCGAGGACAAGCTCCGCAGTCTGCAACAAGAACATGGCTCCAGCGCTTTCAAGGTGGGCATCGGGGCGGATTCGATCCGGGAGCTGCTGCGTCGCATCGATATTAATCAGTTGTGGGATGAGCTTCAGATCAAGTCCAAGGCAGCCTCGTCTGCGGCCATGAAGAAGAAGTATGCCAAGCGGCTGAAAGTGCTGGAGGCATTCCGCAAGTCCGGGAACAAGCCCGAGTGGATGATTATGGACGTCATTCCGGTGCTGCCGCCGGAGTTGCGACCCTTAGTTCCGCTGGATGGAGGACGGTTCGCCACGTCGGACCTGAACGATCTCTATCGCCGGGTCATCAATCGGAACAACCGGCTCAAGCGGTTGATGGAGCTGAAAGCGCCCGGCGTCATTATTCGGAATGAGATGCGGATGTTGCAGGAGGCCGTCGATGCCCTGTTCGACAACGGCCGGCGCGGCCGGGCCATCCGGGGGCCCAACAAGCGGCCGCTCAAGTCGTTGAGCGACATGCTGAAAGGCAAGCAGGGGCGGTTCCGTCAGAACCTCCTCGGGAAGCGCGTCGATTACTCCGGCCGTTCGGTCATCGTGGTCGGTCCTGAGCTGCGTCTCCATCAGTGCGGCCTTCCGAAGAAAATGGCGCTGGAGCTCTTTAAGCCGTTCATCTTCCATAAGCTGGAAGAGCGGGGCGCGGCGACGACGATCAAGAGCGCGAAGCGTCTGGTCGAGAAAGAGCGTCCTGAAGTCTGGGATGTGCTCGATGAAGTCATCCGGGAGCACCCGGTTCTTCTCAATCGTGCGCCGACCCTGCACCGACTCGGTATCCAGGCGTTCGATCCGGTGCTGGTCGAGGGGAAGGCGATCCGGCTGCATCCGCTGGTGTGTACGGCCTTCAATGCGGACTTCGACGGCGACCAGATGGCGGTCCATGTGCCGCTCTCGGTCGAGGCGCAGATCGAGGCGCGCGTCCTCATGATGTCCATCAACAACGTGCTCTCGCCGGCCAACGGGAAGCCGATCACGGTACCGTCGCAGGACATGGTGTTGGGCTGCTATTGGCTGACCAAAGAACGTGCGGGGGCCAGGGGAGAAGGCGGCGTCTTTGCCTCACCGGAGGAGGTGCGGATCGCCTATGATGCCGGAGAGATCGACGAACATGCCCGGATCAAAGTCCGCGTCAACGGCGCCCTGACGGCCACGACCGTCGGGCGGACCTTGCTGGGCGACATCCTTCCCAGTTCGCTCCCCTTCGCATACGCCAATCAGTTGATGACCAAGAAGGAGATGACGAAGCTGATCGATACGGTCTATCGGCAGGCCGGTCCTCGGGAGACCGTGATGTTTCTCGACAAAATCAAGGATATGGGATTCTTCTATGCGACGAAAGCCGGCGTGTCCATCTGTATCGACAACATGCACATCCCGACGAAGAAGGAAGAATTGATTGAGCGGGCGCAGCGTGAAGTTACTGAAATTGAGAAGCAATACGGCGAGGGGCTGATCACCAACGGCGAGCGATACAACAAGGTCATCGACATCTGGGCCCACGTCACGGAACAGATCGCCGGAGAGATGATGAAGGAGCTCGGGGCCGGGGGAGATCCGAAATCGGCTGAATCCTTCAACCCCATTTTCATGATGGCGGACTCCGGCGCGAGAGGCAGCTCTCAGCAGATCCGGCAGCTGGCCGGCATGCGAGGCTTGATGGCAAAGCCGTCGGGTGAAATCATCGAGACCCCAATCACGGCGAACTTCCGTGAAGGGCTGACCGTGTTGCAGTACTTCATCTCGACGCACGGCGCCCGCAAAGGGTTGGCGGACACGGCCTTGAAGACCGCGAACTCCGGGTACCTGACTCGACGCCTCGTGGATATTGCGCAGGATGTCATCGTGAGCGAGGCGGACTGCGGCACGACCGACGGGATCGTGGTCATGACCCTGCTGGAGGGCGGCGAGGTGATCCAGCCGTTGGAGGAGCGGATCCTCGGTCGATTAGCGGCGGAAGATATTCGCGACCCGGTGACCGGCGAGATCATTCTCACTGCCCATGAAGAGATCGACGAAGAGCAGGCCAAGTCGGTGGTGGAAGCCGGCGTGGATCACGTCAAGATCCGGTCCGTGCTGACCTGTCAGGCGCGCCGCGGCGTTTGCGTGAAGTGTTACGGCCGAGATCTCTCCCGTGGCCGACTGGTCGAGAGAGGGGAGCCGGTCGGGGTCATTGCGGCCCAGTCCATCGGAGAGCCGGGTACGCAGTTGACGATGCGGACGTTCCATATCGGCGGCACCGCGAGCAAGGTGGTGGAGCAAACGGTCCTGGAAGCCCGCCATGCGGGCTCGATCCGGTTCCTGAGTTTTGACGCGAAGAAGAATGTGGACTTGCACAACGAGCGCATCGCCGTCAAGAACAAGGAAGGCGAGTACGTCGTCATGAATCGGAACGCGAAGATCGCAATCTATGATGACACGGGGCGTGAGCGCGAGAAGTACCCCGTCGTCCATGGAGCCCGGATCAAGATCAAGGACGGCGGGCATGTCGAGCTTGGGCAAAAGCTGGTGGAGTGGGATCCCTACTCGCTCGTGATTTTGACCGAAGTCGGCGGCAAGGTGGCGTTCGGCGACATCCTCGAGGGTGTCACCATGAAAGAAGAATTCGATGAGGTGACCGGCTTATCGCGCAAGGTGGTCGTCGAGCATAGCGGGGCCACGTTGCGGCCGCGCATCTCGATCAAGGACGAATCCGGGAAAACCACCAAGGTCGGCGGAGCGAATGTGGCCCGCTATCTTCTGCCGGTCGGGGCGCATATCTTCGTGGAAAAGGGCGATACGCTGCACCCGGGCGACGTGCTGGCCAAGATTCCGCGCGAAACGACGAAAACGAAAGACATCACCGGTGGTCTGCCGCGCGTCGCGGAATTGTTTGAGGCCAGAAAG
>SWDL01000200.1 GCA_005116795.1 Nitrospira sp.
AAGACCCACTGCCACCCCCATTCGCGATCCGCCTGTGGGTATTTACGCGCCAAGGCATCGGGAAGCGCGACGCGTCCGAGCCCTGCCGCCAAGTCGGCCACGTGGAGCGTGCGGACGCGTTCGAGATGCGCGCTCAGCCGTAGGACGACCGCCGAGGGCAGCATCGTCACCCGATCCTTGTCGCCTTTCCCTTCGCGCATGAGCACTTCGCCGCGGCTGAATTCAACGTCTTTGACGCGCAGGCGCAGGCATTCCATGAGGCGAAGCCCTGAGCCGTAGAGCAACGTTCCCACAATCCACGAGACGCCGTCAAGCGCGGCCAAACAAGGCCTGGACCTCCTGCCGGGTGAGCACGACGGGCAACCGCCGGGGCCGTTTTGCTCGCACCACATCATCCAGCCAGCCAGGGTCCTTGTCGAGCACGTCCTTGTACAGAAAGAGGATGGAGGCCAAGGCCTGGTCCTGCGTTGATGAGGCGACCCTCCGGTCCACGGCCAACGAGGTCAGAAACCGCGAGACCTCGACGGCCCCCATCTCCGCCGGATCGCGCTGGTCATGAAACATGAGGAAGCGGCGAATCCACCCGACGTAGGCCTCCTCGGTCCGATAGCTATAATGTCGGGTGCGGATTGCCTGGCGGACTTGGTCGAGGAGCTTGAGGTTGGTTGCTACTGCGTGATCGCTCGCCGGCTCATGGGATGGCTGGCGATCGGCGAGGGTGTTCGCCGGACGAAGTGAGGGTTCCACCTCGACCGGCTCTCCGGCGAAGAGGGCCAGCAGATGCGCGAGGGTCCCCTTCGCTTGCGGCACGGTCCAATGCTTCTCCTTGGGATGCCACCGGCGGCCGATGACGGTCTTGATCTTGCCTACACGCTCGGGGGAATACGGCACGAGCACAATGAGCCGTCCCGCCTCCCCCGGCTTGATCTCGATCGGTCCGGACTCCATGGTCACCCTGCCCCCCTTGCTGAGGATCCGTCACGAAGCGCTCCGTTCGGATTCCCCTTCGCATGGGCCGAACGACGAGATACGAAATACGAGTGACGAGATCCGAGCGATGCGGCGTCTCCGCCATCACCGCGGTTTCGCATACCCCTCCGCGGCCAGGATCTGCGCCACGTTACGGTGATTGACGAAGACGTCGGCGAGGGTCCGGCCGTAGTCGTCGGTCGGGCCGGATACCATGGTGACGGGTCCTTCCTGCAGGAGGTCCCGCAGACGGTCGGCGGCTTCCACGCCGCCCGCGTCGGACAGTTCCGGCGTGTCGATCCCGAGCAGGCGAATCCGAGTGTGGCCGTAGGCGAAGGTATCGCCGTCGATCACGCGGAGCTTGTTCGTGTCGAGGCTCTGTGTCCTAGGCCGGCGAGTCCGCGTGACAAACGACCGCAGGCGACGGCTGCGGCCTTGACGATCCGTCGAGAGCCCGATGCGGGGCAGGAGGTTCGTCTGAGGCAGCCGCATGCCGGAATGCGAGAGCCCAGGTGGGCGAAACGCCGTTGCGTCGCCCCCGCGAGTCCTGGAAGATGGATGGCCTTCGGTTGGGAGGGGCACTGCCAGGAGCAGCCCCACGCCTACCACGATCGACCCGACCCACACCCCTGTCTGCCCTCGTCTGAACATCGGTCCCATGGGCCCCTCCTCTGTGTGTTGCCATCAACGCCGCTCTTAAGGAGAGATCAGCAAGAACCGTGCAAGCCTGAAGTTGGTCAATGTGGGGGCTGATGGCGGCTCCGCCTGGCAGCGCCCTGGAGAAGGGTTTGCGCTATTCGCTCATCATGACGCATGCGGCTATGCCGCGCCAGGGAAGGGGTGGAAGCGGCGGGAGGGGCTGGAAGCCGATGAGTAAAGGCACGTGAAACGTGAAGCGTATCTCGTGAAGCGCGAGGTCGAAGTCAGAACGTTGAGCCGTATCTAAATTGACACCTTCGGTATCACTCTCGATACGAGACTGGCAGGCCTCTCCAAGGGTCTGCCAGTCTCGTTTTGACGCTCAGCGAACGAGGAGCGACGAGGAACGTTAAAGATTCTTCATCGCCTTGGAGGCCGCTTCGACGGTCTTCTTCACATCCGCGCTGCTGTGGGCCAACGAGAGGAAGGCCGCTTCAAATTGCGACGGGGCGAAGTAGACACCCTGCTCGAGCATCCGGTTGAAGAACTTCGCATAGGTTAGGTCTGCGTGTTGGACTGCTTGGCCGTGGCGTAGTCGACCACCGGGCCGTTGGTGAAAAAGGTCGTCAGCATGGAGCCGACGCGGGTCTGCGTGACCGACACGGTGGCTTTCTTGGCGGCTCCCCCAATCCCTTCGGCCAACTCCGCTGAAAGGCTTTCCAGCTTCTTGTAGACCCCCGGCGCCTTCAGGCGCTTCAGGGTCTCGATCCCCGCCGTGACGGCCAGCGGATTCCCCGACAGCGTCCCCGCCTGGTAGACCGGCCCGGCCGGCGCGATCATCTGCATGATCTCACGCTTGCCTCCGTAGGCCCCGACCGGCAGCCCACCGCCGATGATCTTCCCGAGGCAGGTGAGGTCCGGCTGGATGCCGTACAGCTCCTGCGCGCCCCCATAGTGCACCCGGAAGCCGGTGATGACTTCGTCAAAGACCAGCAGAATGCCATAGGCTTTGGTCAGACCACGGAGGGTCGGCAGGAAATCCCCACCCGGCGGGACGACTCCCATGTTCCCCGCCACCGGCTCCACGATGACGCAGGCGATCTCGCGGTGATGTTGATCCAGCAACGCCTTGACGGCCTTGATGTCGTTGTACGGCGCGGTGAGCGTGTGCTTGGCAAAGTCGGCCGGCACGCCGGGAGAATCCGGCAAGCCCAGGGTCGCCACGCCGGAGCCGGCCTTGGCCAGCAAGTAGTCGCTGTGCCCGTGGTAGCAGCCCTCGAATTTCAGAATGCCGTCGCGCTTGGTGTAGCCGCGCGCCAGCCGAACGGCGCTCATCACGGCTTCAGTCCCGGAGCTCACCAGCCGCACCTGCTCCATCGTCGGCACGGCTTCCGAGATCATCCTGGCCAGCCGGACTTCCAGTTCCGTCGGCGCGCCGTAGCTGGTGCCGCGAGCCGCGGCCTGGGTGATGGCCTTGATGACCGGCGCCGGCGCGTGCCCCAGAATCATCGGCCCCCACGAGAGCACATAGTCGATGAAGGCGTTCCCATCCACATCGTAGAGCTTGGCGCCCTTGGCGCGTTTGATAAAGAGCGGCTGTCCGCCCACGGATCGAAAGGCCCGGACCGGACTGTTGACCCCGCCCGGAATGTAGTGCAGGGCTTCGGCGAATAATTTCTGACTCGTCGTGGTCTTCATGCCCCTCGCCTCTTCGATGATCTGGTCTTCGATGGCGTCTTGGACGTCGCCGTTCCCTTTGTGCCCCTGGCTACGGTTCCCGTCACCACCGGGATGCCCCAGCGGCGACGGCGCTTTTCTGCTTCGCCGACGACCAAGACGGCATGAAACGGAATCGGCTCCCGTCCGGACTGATTGGCCGCCCAGCCGGCCCCGGCCGATCGGAGAATATCCATGAGAATCTTGAAATCCTCGGCGTCGTCGTGCTCGGTCAAGACCTGCTCCGCGTCCGTGATCACGACCACGTAGCCCGGAGCTTGGAGCCCCTCCAAGTCCGACAGGCATTCTTCAAACGCATCCCAATTCTCTCCGAAATAGGAGGGGAACTTCAGCGCCCTGGCGAAGGCCTTCATGAGCCCCGCCTTGGTGCGACAGCGCGAGCCTGAGACGACCGCCCGCACGTGGCCCCTCGGGACCTCGAGGCGTTGGGACCATCGATCGCCGGTCCGTAGCACCAGGAGCTGCACAAAGGGAGGCGCGGCTGTTTCGAGATGATTGGGAGAGGACATGGCGTTAGTTGATCGGCACGAACGTTCGATAATGGTCGCGCGTGTAATAGGCTTTGCCTGTTCGTTGCTCGATCACGAGGCGCTCCGGTCCGCGATGCTGTCCCGGCACCGTCGGGTTCACGTCATACTCCCGATACCGCCCTCTGGCCAATCGTCGTTCACGATTCTGGAAGGGTCGCCCGCCGACAAAGCCCGGCGGCGGATTCCCCTGCAAGCGCTGGATCTCTCCGAAGATCTCAAAGACCTTGTCCGGAACCTCCTGCGACCGCTCGATATCGCTTTTGTCCAGAGAGAACGCCGGCACGCCGACCCCCGAGAGGCCGATCGCAATCGCCACCACGGCCAGCACGAGCCAGCCTTTGGCTCCGGCGGTCGATGTGTCTGCGAATGACCTGATCATGGGGCGAAAAAAGAGACGGCACCGTATCACGGGATTACGAGGAAACGCAATCGCCGGAATCGTCGCGTTCTTTGCGGCAAGGAGGGCGGTTTGTTAGAATGCCTACACAAGGCACAAGAAGACACCACAAGCGGCCGAGGCGAAGACATGCGCGTGGACACGGATAAACTGGATTTCGTCACCGTGGAAGGCCTGCTGGCCTATGGGGAGGCATTCGCGCGCCGAGCGCCGAGTGAGGGCGTCGAGTTGCCGCCGCCCGCGGCGCCCTCCGTGGATCGCCTCGCACGGACGCAGGACGCGATGGACCGGATTCGGGAGTTTGTCCGCCGCGCCCAGGTGGGGTTCACCGACGTTGACGACTATCGAGCGGCTCGGCGCGCGCTGCTGGCCGAGGGATGCGGGGGCGACGAAGTGGTGTTGTTCGCCGCCTGGAACCGGCTCCTGGCCGAAGGAGAACTGTCGCCGCTCCTCCATGCGCCGATCGGACCGCTTCAGAAGCCCACCCACCGCCGCCCGGCGGCAATCGTGCCGCGCGCGCACCTGACGCCCCAATTGGCGGAGGGGCGCATTGTGCTGGATTTGGGGGATGATCGGTTCTGGTTGCTGCCACGCGATCTGAGCGGCCGCGCGATCCTCTTCGCCATGCGGCACGGCATCTCCCGCGTGGAGAGCAAGACGCATCGGGTCGGGCGACGGCTGGCGAACCAGTTGGATCCGGAGCGCGGCATTCCACGCGCCGACACGGTCGGGGCCGCGCTGGCCCGCATGGTCGGCGTCGTGGGACAGCAACTGGATTTTCTCCATCTCTCCAATTATCTGGATCCCCGCACGTTCCTGCACTTCGTGAGCCGGAGCCCGAACACCACGCATCTCTTTCAGCGCGTGGTCGCGGCCCTGACACCGGACCGGTCGTCGCACCCCGACCCGTCGTTCGAGCCGGCGCTGGAGTCCTCGGATTTCGGCTGGGTTACCGGGGTGGAGAAAACGGTCGAGGCCGAGGACGCCGCGAAGGCCTTTGGCGTCGACGTGAAGACGGCCAAACGCCTGCTCAAACACCCGCTCTATTGCTATCCAGGCGGCAACTCGTTCTACGATCTCTATCTCGATGTGATTGCCGGGCTCCACCGCGTGGGGCAGGCACAGCAAGGGCAGGTGGCCTGTCTGTACACGCACAGCTCGACCCTGCGGGCGCTCATGATCTATCTGGACCCTCGCCCATTTCACGAAGCCTTCCTCGAATTCAGCGAGTACAAGGAGGGTCAGGATAACGTGGTCCTGCTGACCTATGAGCATCAGCAACTGTCCGGCTATTCCACGGCGGTGGGACTGTCGGAGCGGGAACGAGTGACACGAGATGCCTGGGTGACGGTCGAGCGAGTCCGGCGGGATCGAGTCACGCTGAGGCCCCGGCAGATCAAGCGGATCGTGGCGTTGGTGTCCGGGGGTGATTTCGCCGGCGGCGGCGCCGCGTTGAAAGAACTGCGCGTCAGCGGCAACCGGCTGGGCCTGGACGTGCATTTTGTCCATCACGGCTTCCTCGGGCTGGCGAATAACTGGATCGAGGCGGTGACCGAGCAGGACACGCGAGGCATGAGCAACCATGCCAGCAGTCCGATCGGGAGCAGCCGCTTTGAAGATTTCAAGAATGAGCAGGTGCAGCAGGCCGCCATGCAGCATCTGGCGCCCTACCTGACCGACGGCGCCTTGGTCGTCATCGGAGGGGACGGCAGCCTGCGGGGCGCCCGCGCGATCTTCGAAAGTTTCGGCGTCCAGGTGGTCGGAATCCCCGGGACGATCGACGACAACATCGCGGGCACGACGTCGCTCGGGTTCCATTCGGCCGTGGCCCTGGCCAATGAATCCATTGAGTCCCTGAAAGCGACCAGCGCCGCGATGGGCAGCATCTTTTTCGTCGAGGTGATGGGGGCGGGATCGGGCCATCTCGCCCTGGCCTGCGCCTATCAGGCGAGGGCCGAGGGAGTGCTCGTCAACGAGCACCCCGACCCCGACGCGTATATCGACGAGATCATCTTGGGCACGCTCAAGCGCACGTTGGGCGTCCCGAACAAGAGCCATTTGTTTGTGGTCGCGGAGCGGACGCCCCACAGCCACCACCGGGAGGGAGGCGTCCACGGTCTCGTCGATTACATCACCGCCTCGACCGCCCAATGGCCGAAGGTGCAGGCCAGACGGGGGCACTATCCCCTCTCGCCGGCGACGAAAGCCACGATTCTCGGCCACACGTTACGGGGGGCCCCCCCGACACCCGAGGACAAGGCCATCGGGCAGCATCTGGCGTACGAGGCCGTCCGCCGGCTGGTGGATCATCCCGAGCATGTCGTGGGATCGATGGTGGCCTATCGCGAGCCGGGCACGATCGAGAGCATTCCCCTCCACGCCGTCGGACCCAAACCGTTCGACTGGGAACTCTTCGCCAGAATGCACGGCAGCGACCTTCCCGGCGCCGCCTCGCTCGCGTCTCTGCCGTCCGCCGGTTCCTCCCGTTGATCAGCGAAAGGACCCGTGACGATTCGAAGCGCCAAGATTATTTGCACGATCGGGCCGGCGAGCGACCGGCCAGAGGTGTTGGATAAGCTGATCGAGTGCGGCATGGATGCGGCGAGGTTGAATTTCTCGCACGGCACACACGACTCCCATGCCCGCGCCGTGAAGGCGATCCGAGAGGCTGCGGACCGACGCCGCGCCGCCGTGGCGATCCTCCAGGACCTGCAGGGTCCCCGCATTCGAGTCGGCGCCCTCGGGCCGGACGGCGTGACGCTCGCGCCGGGCCAGCGGGTGTTCCTGACCGGGGCCGCAGCGCATGAACCGTCCGGCCGGGCGGCCGCGGTCACCATTCCGGTCACCTACCCGCAGATCGCGAAAGACGTCGTGGCCGGCGCTCGCATTTTGATCAACGACGGGCTGGTCGAGCTGCGCGCCGACGCCGCGACAGGCCAGGCCGTGGAGTGCACCGTGGTGGCCGGCGGTCTGGTCACGTCGCACAAGGGCATCAATCTGCCCGGCACCCAGATCAGCGCGGCTACGCTCACCGACAAGGATCGGGAGGACCTTCGATTCGGCATCGCGCATGGGGTGGACTACGTCGCGCTCTCGTTTGTCAGAGGCCCTGATGACGTGCGCGCCGCCAAGAAGCTGATCGCCGACTTCGGGGGGGACGTGCCCGTGATCGCCAAGATCGAACGGCCCGAGGCCATCGACGCCCTGGGCGCCATTCTGCAAGAGGCGGAAGGCGTGATGATCGCGCGAGGCGATCTCGGAGTCGAAATGGGTCCTGAGGCCGTGCCGGTCCTCCAGAAACGCATCATCAGGGAAGCCAACCGCCGCCGGCGTCTCGTCATCACCGCCACGCAGATGCTGGAATCCATGACGCACAATCCGACCCCCACGCGCGCGGAGGCGTCGGACGTGGCCAACGCGGTCTTCGACGGCACGGACGCCGTGATGCTCTCGGCCGAAACGGCGGTCGGGCGCTATCCGGTCGAAACCGTCCGCGTGATGGATCGGATCATTCGGGCCGCAGAAGATGAGATCGAGCGGGGGCCTATCAGGCGGTCCGAGCAGAGCCCCGGTGAGGTCTCCTTCCCTGAAGCGATCTGTACGTCGGCGTCGGCGGCCGCCTCGGCCATCGGCGCCGGCGCGATTGTGGCGTTCAGCGAGCTGGGGATGACGGCGCGATTGCTCTCCAAACAGCGACCGGCCGCCCCGATTATTGCGTTTACTCCGTTCGAGACGGTGCTGCGGCGGATGGCGCTCTATTGGGGCGTGGTCCCCCGCACCATGCTACAAATTGATCAGACGGACGAACGCATGCACGAGGCGGAATGCCGTCTCAAAGCGGAAGGCCTTGCGAGCAAGGGGCAACGGATCGTGATCCTGTCGGGCACCAGCATCGGCCAGCCCGGCGGCACGAATCTCATGAAGTTGCACGAGATTCAATAATGCAAGGGACAGGGCACAAGGAAACAGGGAACAGGGTGAGTCGCCGCGCGCTTGCGGTCATCGTCCTTTTGACCGTGCCCCTGTGCCTTGTGCCGTTCGTCGCGCGGGCCCTGATCGGGGAGATGAAGAAAGATCCGACGGAGATGGTCACCCAATATGTCAGGCTCGACGAGCGCGGCGCCCGCCTGGACGCCCTCTCCTTTGAGACCTTGAAGCCCTATATCGATTGGAAGGAAGAGCCGGCCTGGGGACACGCGGTGGTGATCGCCGGCTACAAAGTCGTGGACGACGTGAAACAGTGGGAGGTGCTGAGCGAGATCGACGTCCTGATCCCGGTGGAGTTCAAGATTCTCGGACTCGTGTACTGGGAGACGGCCTCGTTCATTCCCGAGTCGCACACGGAAGTGGTGAAGTTCCACGTCAAAGGCATCCGGGACCGGTGGCGGATCGTGGACCCCATCCTGCCGCCCCATGTGGGACACAAGCGCATGGGGCAGCTCGTCCGCCAGGCCTTGATCGATGAAACAGCCACCGCGCGCCAATCCGCCCTCTCCACCTTGCGAGATGAGCTACAGAAGGCCCGACGATGAGCCGCGCCCGATCCACACCGCACGCGGTCGACCTGCTGATTTTCGACCTCGACGGCACCTTGATCGAATCCAAGTGGGACATTGCCGCCGCCGTGAATCTTACACTGGACGAACTCGGCCTGCCCTTGCGGACTCAGGAAGAGATCTTCGGCTACGTGGGCGACGGCGTGAAAAAGCTCCTGCGCCTGGCCGTCGGAGAGGGGAACCAATCCCGTTTCGACGACGCGTTGCGCGTCTTCCGTGGACACTACCTGGCCCACTGCCTGGACCGGACGCGCTATTTCCCCGGCATCGAGCCGGTGCTGACCCACTTCACCCACAAGAAAAAGGCGGTGGCGACCAATAAGTCACTGGAGTATACGCTGAAGATCCTCGACGGCTTGGGGAATCATCATTTTGCGCACGTGGTCGGCGGGGACAACGGATTCGGGCTTAAGCCCGAGCCCGGCATGGTGGTTCATGTCATGGAGCAGCTTGGCGTGGATCCCGAGCGGACCGTGTTGATCGGCGACAGCACCAACGACATCAATGGCGGCCATCGCGCCGGCATCCGCGTCTGCGCGGTCGGCTATGGGATGGGCGATCGGGAAAAGATGGCGGCCTGCCGGCCCGAATGGTTCATTGAACAACCGGAAGAGCTGATGGAGATCTTCAGATGAGAAACAGGTTAAGGTTGAGGTTAAGG
>SWDL01000201.1 GCA_005116795.1 Nitrospira sp.
AGCGCGCTTTACGGGATCGGGTGCGGTCTGCTAGGATGACGCCGACCAGGTGTCAAAACCTAAGTAGTTGAGGGAAGAGAGGCCCATGTCGGTTCAATTGGCCCGACATCGCTTCAGCGTCGAGGAGTACCACCGGATGGCGCAAGCGGGGATCTTCTCCGAAGACGACCGGGTGGAGTTGATTGAGGGCGAGGTCGTGGCGATGAGTCCGATCGGAAGCCGCCATGCCGCTTGTGTCAAGCGCCTCCTTCGCCTGTTCGATCGGAGTGTGGGAGATCGCGCGATCGTTTCGGTCCAAGATCCGATTCGACTCAGCGAGCGTTCCGAGCCACAGCCGGACCTCATGCTGCTGAAGCCCCGATCGGATTTTTATGGCCAGGCCCACCCTGGCCCGGCGGATGTCCTGCTCCTCATCGAGGTGGCCGAGACCTCGGCCGACTCGGATCGCGGTGTCAAGCTCGCGTTGTATGCCCGCGCCGGCATCTCGGAGGTCTGGCTGGTGGACCTGGAACGGGAACGGGTGGAACTCTATTGGAATCCTGCACCCGGCGGCTATCAAGAGAGCCGGACCGTCGGGCGCGGGGAGCGTCTTGCCCCCCAGGCCCTGCCCGATCTGGATATCGCTGGGGAAGCGGTGCTGGGCTAACGCTCCCACGGCTTGCCCCCTGCGTCTCCCTCCAGTGCGGCGTCGATTGCGTCGTTGCGTCAATAGCGTCTATCGTGACATGGCGTCGTCGAAGAAAAGGGAGTTGTTTCTTGACGATTGACAGGAAAGGAGAGGTCATGGTTGGTGCGTCTGTTGCGTCTATAGCGTCGTTGCGTCCGTTGCACTGCATCATTCCACCGCACATGCTTCGCGAGATCGCCCAGCGGGGCGATCCGGACCAGCAGGCCTGGGCCTTCGGTACGTTGTCGTTGTCGGAGCAGCTTCGCGGGCAGCGGCAGGTGCTGGGGCTGTTGGCGCCGGCGACGCCGGCCGGCGCCAAGCGCCGCACGATTTACGATGCGCGGCAGGGGGAAGATCTGCCGGGCGCGCTGGTGCGGGGAGAAGGCGATCCGAAGTCGAAAGATCCCGCCGTCAATGAAGCGTATGACGGCTCGGGCGCCACCTATGATCTGTTCAGGACGGTGTTCGACCGAAACTCGATTGATGATCGCGGGTTGCGCCTGGATTCCACCGTGCACTACGGCCGGGCGTATGACAACGCGTTCTGGGATGGGCGGCAGATGGTGTATGGGGACGGGGACGGCCGGCTCTTCAACCGGTTCACCAAGTCGATCGATGTGATCGGGCACGAGCTGACGCACGGGGTGACCCAATACGAGGCCGGGTTGGCCTATCGGGGGCAGTCCGGGGCGCTGAACGAGTCCTTCTCGGATGTCTTTGGGTCGCTGGTCAAGCAGTGGAAGCGCAAGCAGAAGGCGGAGCGGGCGGACTGGCTGATCGGGAAGGCGCTGTTGACGGCGAAGGTCCACGGCACGGCCATCCGGTCCATGAAAGCGCCGGGGACTGCCTATGACGACCCGGTGCTGGGGAAGGACCCGCAACCCGGGCACATGCGAGACTATCAGGACGTGGAGTATGATAACGGCGGCGTGCACATCAACTCGGGCATCCCGAACCGCGCCTTCTATCTGGCTGCCATGGAGATCGGCGGGTACGCCTGGGAGAAAGCCGGACGGATCTGGTACCTCGCGCTGAGAGACCGGCTTCGTCGGACTGCCGGCTTTCAGAAGGCGGCCGAGATCACGGTTCTGGTGGCGGGCGACCTGTACGGAAAGGGCAAAAAGGAACAGAAAGCGGTGCGGAACGGCTGGAAGGCCGTGGGCGTCACCGTCAAGTAAGCGGACCCTGGTTAGAAAATAGCCGTCAGCGGTCAGCCATCAGCCGTCATCCCCGCGAAAGCGGGGAACCATCTTCTCTTCTCCAACAGCCCTGGATTCCCGCCTGCGCGGGAATGACAAGTTGGGCGATTTTCATGCCGCACGGGTGAGCCGATGGCTCATGACAACTCATGACGATCCAGTTCGAACGGACCGGCGGCTTTGCCGGTCTGCGGTTGACCGCGACGGTTCACTCCGACGCGCTGGCTCCCGAGGAGGCCCGCAAGGTCCAGGCGATGGTTCAGAAGGCCCGCTTTTTCGAGCTGCCTGCCACGCTCTCCCAGGCGCAACCCGGCGCCGATCGGTTTCAGTATGTCGTGACCGTGGACACCAAGGAGCGCCGGCATGCGGTGAAGATCGCGGACGGCGCGGCGCCGCCCCGCTTACGCCCCTTGTTGGACTGGCTGACCGCGAAGGCGCGTCAGAAGCCCTGACCGCCTCGTCGCTCTCCACGCCACGTGGCGCGGCAACGGTCTCGGTCTTATTGATGAGGCCACCAAAGAGTGCGTCCTTGCCCTTCGACACGCTCAGGGCGACAGGTGTCAATCGACCTTCCAGGGGGGAGATCAGTCCACTCGTGCTTGTTCGAGTTCATTCCTCAGAGTTGTTGCTGACTCGATGAAGATGAAGCGAACATCGAGACATGGGGGATGTCCATGATTCTTCCAATTCCCACGGTCGGCCTCCCGGTGATGATTCCAGGCTCGAGCGGATAACTTCCTGGATATCAATCTGTTAGACATCGATACTTCAGAATTCCTGGCCAGGCACCGATTCTGCTTGGTAAGGGGGTAGGTCGAGAAGGATTTCACAATCAGCCCGCGCCAGGAGGTGACGACCATGGACTCGCTCAGGAAAGGAACTGTTCCCAGGCTCTTCGGTCTCAGCATCATCCTCGCTGCAAGCCTGTTTCTCCAAGTACCGACCGCTCAGGCTATTACGACGGTCATCGATTTTGAGAACATCTACGCGTGGCCATCTCCAGCCTGGTCGCCGATCCCCAATAACTATGATGGCCACACATGGAACCAGAATTCATGGTGGTTGACGGATTATTGGGCGCCCACTGCCGTCCTTGGCAACGTCGGCATGTATAACGTGCGGCAGCAAGCCCTCTCTGTCAATTTCAACCATCTCGTTAATCTTGACAGTGTGTATCTCACGCCGGTGTTCGGCCCCTTGGACATCATTGTTGAGGGATGGAATGAGGGGAATCTTCTCTATTCTCTGACCGTCATGGCTTCGAATACTCAGGCCAACTTGTTCACATTTGGCTATGCCGGGATTGATACGGTCGGCTTCAGGTCCTCGACTCCTGGCTTCTTTGTCGTCGATAACCTCACGATTACGAACCCAGAACCCTCTTCTCTGATTCTCCTAGGGACGGGCTTGGTCGGATTTGGACTCTGGCGCCGCACCAAGAAATCCAATTGATGTTCCCCGACACGAGGCCCCTGGTTGAGGCCTCGCGCCGGTGGGATGCTGCGCAACCCCTTCTTCCTTAATTTCCTTCCTTAATTTCCTCGCCTCACTGGTCGTTACGTTGTAATCTACAGCACGGGTGAACGATGGATGATCGAATGGCTCCTCACGTCCAGGTTGTGGCCGCCGGCCACCAGGTCTCTTGTGATCTGGCAGGTGAAGCGGTGATTCTTCATCTGCAGAACGGCGTGTACTATGGGCTGAATCCTCTAGGCACCCGCATATGGAATCTCATCCGTGAACCAAAGGCCGTCCGAGACATACTCGGGATGCTCTTAGAAGAGTATGACGTCGCGCAAGACAGGTGCGAGCAAGACCTGCTTGCCCTGCTCCAGGAGCTGGCATCGAGAAACCTCATCGAGGTCAGGGATGACGTTGGTGCGCAAGTGGCTGTCCCTCCCAAGGGTGAAGCAGCAGCTACTGTTTAAGTCGGCGCTCCTGCTCGGGGCCGTGCGAGTCGGACTCGCCATCCTGCCTATTCACACCTTGCTGCGCATGCAGGCTTATCTGAGCAGTAGAAGAGCGTGGATGCACGAGGGGAGTACTTCGTCCCCTGAACAGATCGGCTGGGCTGTCTCGGTGGTCGGCCGGCATGTCCCCGGTACCCGAACCTGTCTCGTTCAGGCCTTGGCGGTTCACGCCCTTCTTCGATGCAGCGGACTCTTCCCTCTCCTCTGCATCGGTGTGGCGAGGACTTCAGGACGTCCTTTGCAAGCCCACGCTTGGGTGGAGCATCAAGGACAGATAGTGATTGGTGGCGGAGTCCAATCCACCTATGCGCCATTGTTCGTGTGGAAAGGGAGACCTTCGTGAGCGGAATCGTCGGTATCTGCTATCGGGGGAAGCGACAGGTTGAGGTCAGAGATGTGGAGAATATGGCCACGGCCTTGGCACATCGCGGTCCCCATGGCGCCGGCGTCTGGGCGAATGGATCGGTAGGCCTCGGTCACAGGAGGCTTGGGACCACCCGTGAATCCTGCAAGGAAACCCTTCCCCTTGTCGATCCCAAAGGCGACCTCGTCATCACGGCCGATGTCCGGCTGGATAATCGTTCTGAGTTGATGGCGCTCCTTGGAATCGATGACTTCACCCTCAGCGATGCAGCCCTGCTCCTGCTCGCCTATAAGCAATGGGGTCAGCGTTGTCCGAGCATGCTCTTGGGAGATTTTGCCTTCGCCATCTGGGACAGTCGGCAGCAGAGGCTCTTCTGCGCCAGGGACTACTTTGGCGTGAAACCTTTCTTCTACTATCGCTCTGAGAGAGCGTTCGTCTTTGCCTCTGAAATCAAGGCTCTCCTGCGTGTTGAGGAAGTCCCTCGGCGACTGAATGAGACGCGAGTGGGCGATTACCTGATCGGAGCTTTGGATGACAAGGCCATGACGTTCTACCGGGACATTTTCAGGCTGCCCGCCGGCCATTGGTTGGTCGTTGCTGAGAACCATCATGAGGTCCAGTCCTACTGGTCGCCTGACCCAGAACGGGAACTGAGGCTCGGGTCCGATGAGGAGTATGCCGAAGCCTTTCGAGAGGTGTTTCAGGAGGCGGTGAGTTGTCGAATGCGCGATGTCTCACCGGTGGGTTCCACGCTGAGCGGGGGGCTCGATTCTTCGTCGATCTCATGTATGGCGCGCCATCTTCTGCAGTCGGAGGGAAGAGGGGAACTACACACTTTTTCAGTGCTCTTTGATGAAGTTCCAGAGAGCGATGAGCGTCAGTATGTCAACAGCGTATTACAACAGGACGGCTTCAAAGCCCATGTCGTCCGTGGTGATACCATCGGCCCTCTCCCTGAATTAGATAGGTTCCTGTG
>SWDL01000202.1 GCA_005116795.1 Nitrospira sp.
AGAGCGATTGGGTGGCCAGATCAAAAGGGGATCGTATGGGTTCTGATTCCGGTGTGACGTGATCGGCCCTTCTCCGCGCAGTGAAGTTGCAACGTGGCACGTTCTGGTCGAGCAGGACCCTCAGCGGCTCAGGCACGAGGAATGACTTTCTCTTCCTGCGATGAGGGTAGGGGGGCGTCTCGACGCCCAATTCTGCCGACCGTCGCGTGACGGCCTCGACGGCGGATATGAGCGCGGCGCGCAGACGGCCTGCTTCCAATTGGTGAAGGCCGGTGATCTAGGCTGCCTCAACAACCTTGTGACCGCACCCCAAGCCTTCCTATTCCTCTTCGGGATTCACCGTATTCACGCGAAGCGGCCGGCAGGCGGTGAGCAGTGGTCGGTCCGAGCTCACCAGGCTGATCCGAAGCGGACGCAGTTCCAAGGCCAGCCCCAGGTGGGTCAACTGAGGCGCTTTGAGATGCGGAAATTCCATGGCCAGCCGCTTGATCAGGACATAGGTGTGATGGGTCGGAGCCACATAGTGAAACCCGCCGCGCTCGGATTCCGATTCGAACTTGAACAGGACAGAATACCAGTCGTCGCGGGTCAATTCGCCCTGCTTGGATTTGCGGGCCAGGCAGGCACAGAACTCCGCCAGGGCGGTGGCGCCGACAATGGCGCTATTCCCTCGCTTGGTGACCAGCTTGTTCACCACCTGGGTGCCGAGCTCAGGGCTGTAACGTTTCACGAGTGCCGTCGAGTCAAAGTAGTAGTAGGGCATCGGTCATGACCCCCGTCCGGCCAGAATGAATTCCGATAAGGAATGCTCGAGCTTGGACAAGCGCTCCTGAATCTCATCCAGCGGAAGCTCCTCATACCCTTGACGCCGCAGGCCGGGGAGCAGGCTGCCGCCTCGGATGACGGACGTGTCCTGCTTGATCCGTTCCAGGACGTGGTTCTTGGTGACGCGCCGCGAGCTGATCTTGATGCCCGACCCCTTCGTGGCGGCCGGCTCAATGGGCCGGCGTGGCTTCACGATTTCTTTGCTTTTCTCTCCCATCGCGCTTCTCTCCTCCTTGAGGTCTGGGACTGAACACTCACCGGGCGCCCGGTGATCCGTCTGATCGCGGGCAGGCCGCCGGCGGCGTGGCGGCGGGGGGGTCGCTGTCGCCGTAGATGTAATCGGCGAGCGTCTTCGACAGGTTGGCGGTGACTTCCTGCTGCATGACCCGGATGGCTTTCGCCGTCGCCTCGGCGTGCGTCAGGTGGCCTTCCTTTCCCGCTCGCGAGACCGCGCCGACGACCCGCTGGGACTCGTTCTCGACGATGACGAAATCGCTGCACCATCGCACATACTTGAATTGCGGATCGGCGAGCTCCACCTTCCAGAGGCGAACCGTTCCGGTGACGGACAATTCAGCCGGACGGTCCGGATCATCGCCGGCCCCCCTGGTGGTCACGGGCAGGCCTTCGCGGAGCAAGCCTTCCATGACCGCGCGCCGGACGGCCTCTTGTTGTTCGCCCGTCACATCGACGCTGATCACAAAATTGCCGGTGAGAAATTGCTCGAGCTCCGTGGTCAGTTCCGGCACGCGGTAGGCCGCCGGGTTTCCTTGTCCGCTGTTGCGGAGGACGCGAAGGTCCGCATTGGTGGCGTCTCGTAGCACCAAGGTCTTGATCGCCCGACGGAGGTTTCGGATCCGGTTCAGCTTGTTCGGCGCCTGACGGGCCTCCTGCACCTGGGTCTCCACCGTCCGGTCGAGTTCCGCCAGCCGTTCCTGCATCGCGGCCATGGCCTGGGCGCGAGGCATCCCGGCCAGGGCATAGTGCGTGCCGGACGCGCGGTCCATCCAGCGATCGAGGACGCGCACGTTTTCGATCACCTTGTCGGTGGAGACCTTCGTGACGTGATCCAGGGTCAGGCGACGCTCCGACTTGGCCCCGGCCCGGTTCTCGACGAGGAGAAACGATTCCCAATCGCGGGATTGGGCGGACACCTCGGCTTTGAAAATCTTGGCGACGGCCGCGTAGGCGTTCTCGGAAGCCGACGTTGCATTGTCGGCTCGGCCCACGCCGACGAGGTACTGCTCGGTCGGGTACTCCTTGCTGCTGCCGTCGATCCAGACAGGCGGGGAGGATGTGCCGAACCAGCTGCAGCCGGGGGCAGTGACGAGGCACAGGATCACGCAGCATCCCATCAAGTCCGATCTCATCCGTCGTGCGGTCGTCATCGTTAGAACATCACCCGTTCAGTCAGCAGTCGAGTCTCCCCCGCTTTCAAGGACAGAGTTCTGGAGACTTCGCGCCCGGCTGTGCCGCCCAGTCGGCCGGCCGCGCGATAGCGCAGATCGTACTCGCCCGGTTGGACCCAGAGCCGGGCGATGTGAATCTCGTCCGGCAAGGTCCGCCAACTTCGCGTGTCGGATTCCTCAGTCCCGATCGCCAGGGCTTTCGCGATTGCGGCGACCACCAGGCCGATCAGCGGACCGGCATCCTTGCCGGCCGCCGCCTGCGCGCCGCGCCCAATCCCTTCGGCCAGGGTGAACTTGACGGCTGCGCGCGCCACCGATTTTACAGAAATGCCCGGGAGACGTTCCTCCAGTCGTTTTTCAGCCGCACTGGTCAGGTTGTGCGCCAGTTCCGTCCGTCCCTGATAGGCGCTGCCGGTCGTGGAGGTCATGGCGATGTCCCCGAACTGCACTTGGCTCTTCTGAGAGACGAGCCGGGGCAGGGCGACGCGAACGACACGACCGTTCAGTCCATACAGCAGGCTCTCAGTGCCACGCGCCTCTCGGCTCTGATGATTCCCGTGCCCGAATTGTTTGGTCAGCAACACAAGACTCAAGGCGTCCAGGCTGATCGGCAGATCGATGAACATGTCCTCCTTGCGAGGGGCGCGCCCATTATAACTAATCAGGACGACTTGAGCGAGTTGCGGTGAGTCTGCCGGGGGCTGCCACTCGAGATCGGCAAATGTCTGCTTGTATTCCTGATGTTCCGTGGACAGATGAAGGCGGTCGGTGATCCGCAACAGGTCGCGGCGCAGTTCGGAAGGGACCGGAGTCCGCGACCACGCGCGGGACTGGCCGTAGGCCTCGTAGGCTCGGCGATAGGCCACGAAGGCATTGTTCTGGTCCCCCGTGATCTCGTACAGGATGCCGCTGAGATAGCGGGCGAAGCCGTCGTCCGTGTACGAGGACTTGGAGTCGGCATCCGCCAGCACATTGAGACGGTGATCGATCCGTCGGGCCTCGACCAACGCCTCATCCCATTGCCCCAGCCCGGCATAGTTCAAGGCCTTGACGACGTTGATCATGACCTGTTCGAACGGCTCGCCTTCGAACGGCAGTTCGGTATCGTTCAGCAGGAAGGCTTTGGTCTCGGTGCGGATGGTCCTCGTGTAGAGGCGCTCGATTTCGTCGTCCGCCTGTTCGAGGATGGCATTGCTGGGCTGGTACTGTTCGGACAGGTGGAGCGTCATGCCGCGATCCATCAGATACAACAGCCGGTTCTTGGACCCGTATTCCTGCTGCGCCTGCTCGATGACGGTATCCGCCCGCTTCGCATCGCCCGCCTGCAAACTCTGGTCGACCAGGAGATAGCGCTGGCTGGGCGAGGCGCAGCCGGCTAAGAGCGCCAGGGTCAGTCCAGAGGAGAAGAGGGAACGGAGAAGCGAACACGTCGGGCGATCTGACTCACGAACAGGTGCGGTCATGTGCGGCGACCGCAGCGGAGATGATGCACCGCGGCTCAAGCAACCACGGCGCGCTAGAAAATCGTCTTCTTTTTCTCAATGACCTTCTTGATCTTTTTCTGGCCGAACCACGACTTGACGTTGCTCTCGAGGTCCACCATTTCAAGATCGACCTGATACAGCACCGCCTTCGTGCCGCCGGCTTCATCGAGAATCGTGGAAATGTAGCCGCGCAGGAGATAGTCTGCGCCTGTTTCCTTCCCCGGCGCCTTTTGGGTCTCCTCCCGCGCAAAGGTCGCTTGCTCTTTGCGTTCCTCGCGGACTTCCTCACGCTCACCCTTACCCGCCACGAAGGTGACCTTCTGGGAATTGGTCAGCTCACGGGACAGATCGGTGATGAACGTCTGAACATTGATATGTTCGTGGCTGCGGTTCAGGATGGTGCCGACCACCACGACCGGCTGCCGGCTCTTGCTGCGGGAGAAATTCTCCAGCCAGGGACTGGAGAGGGACTGCTTGATCATGTCTTCGGCGACCTGGCGGGAGTCGGTGTCGTTCCAGCGGCCGCTGAGGTCGGTGACGACCGACTCATCCACGCGGGTGACTTTGGTGCCGGAGGCGCAGCCCGCGAGCCAGAGGCTGGTGCAGAAGAACAACGTGAGAACAACGGGAAGAGCGCTGAGCGCCGAATGTCCCTCGACTTTGCTCGGGACCCTGAGCCTGTCCCTCGACTGAGCTCGGGACCCTGAGTCGGTCGAAGGGTCGAAGGGCTGAACGCTGAAGTGCAGAGAAAATCGGTGTCTATTCATCGCTCATCATTCCTCGTTCACCGTGTGCTACTTGGCCGCCTGCTTCGCCTCTTCTTTGTCCAACCGTTCAAAGAGACGATCCGCGTTCTTCCGGACGAAGTCGCGCACTTCCTTGTTAAGCTCCTTCGACTGCTCCATCGCCGATTTCATCTCATTGAAATCGAGCTTGGTCAGGACATAGTAAGTGCCGGACTTGTCGTCCAGCCACCGCTCAATCGGGCGAACGCCGTTGAGCGTGGTCGCCGTAAAGGTCTTGATCGCCCGCTCAATGTTCTGTTCTTCCGTGGATTTGGTGAAGTCGGCGGCGTTGGTGGAGGCCGCATAATCGCGCATCAGGTAGGCCGTGTAGGTTTCAAAGTTCTTCGCCACTTCGGCCCGCGCGCGGTTTTCCGCCGTGTCCCAGGCCAGGGACTCATTCTTGACGCCGCTCACGGACCCCACGCCATAGAAGGCCTTCTGGCTGTCTTCGTTGTAGACCCCCGATCCCTTCTTGACCCACTTGGGTGGGCCACCGCAGGCGGCCAGACTCAGCATGATAATGGCGGCCATGCCGAGTGTAAAAAACCTGCCAAGACGGGATGCTTCTGTGGCCATGGTGTTCCTCCTTCTACGAGATTCGGGCGCTCAGGGAAACGGCGTTGTCCCCGAAAACCAGCCGGATTTTGCGCCGATTCGGCTCAACAAGCGGTTGGTGGATGCTATCATGCGACACTAAGGGTGTCAACGTAACTGGCCTGGACCCTAATCCGGACGTAAGGCCGTCTAGTGGTCTGCGGAGTTGGTGAGGTTCCGC
>SWDL01000391.1:0-4493 GCA_005116795.1 Nitrospira sp.
CCGATCTATTGGAGAAACTCCTCGGCGCGACGATCGATATGGTCGGTGCGGATGGCCAAGTGGTGGGCCAGCGGCGCGAGGCCGATTCCCAGTTCGTCCAATCGACGTTTCAGAGTCATGGCCGCCTGGTTTCTGGACAGGTAGTCACGAAAGTACCTCGCGAGGACCTCATCCAGGTTTCGACTCGTGCTCATAAGAATCTCCCTTCCCGGCCCTTCATTCCCCCTCGTATAGCGTACCCCCATTGTCGGGTCTTGACAAGCCTTGACAGGGTTTCCGTGTACCCCTAGACTGCCGCGATACGGAACGAGCCGACCGCGGTGAGGCCGCAGAGATCCTCGGTCACTCGGTTGGGTATCGTCGAGCGGTGTGAACATGAATCTGGATGCCATTTGGTCGAAACTCTTCGGGAAAATCCCTGTAGCGGAAAAGACGCTGGGGGACTATCTCTCCGCGCTCCCGTTGTTTCAGGGCCTGTCCGGCCGGGAGCTGCGAGCGCTTGAGCAGCAAGTCTACCTGCGACGCTATGCCGAGGGGGAGGTCATCTTTCGTGAAGGGGATCCCAGCTTTGGCATGTACATCGTCGTCAGTGGCGCGATCTCGATTGAGCGCCGAGTGCCGGATGAACGGCGCATCATTCTTGCGACCTTGTTGCCGGGTGACTTTCTCGGTGAAATGGGCCTGATGGACGATGCGCCGCGGAGCGCGACGGCGGTGGCCAAAGGGCCGTCGGAGGCCATCGGGCTGTTCGGTCCCGAGCTGCAAAAGCTGACCCAGCATCATCCGGATCTCGGGCTCAAGATTTTTACCAGTGTCGGCCGGTCACTCTGCTCGCGCCTGCGGCGGGCCAATGAAGAGCTTCAGCGAATCCCGCGTGCTCAGGAGTCCATCGTTCGTGGAGCGGGGCACGAGTAGATCCTCCGCCGTGACCCGCGTCAGTGATCGCCTCCCATGATCACCCCTCGCCAGCAACTCTGGGCCGATGCCGGGGTCGTGGTCGCGCTTGTCCTCATGGTCGGCGCGCTGATGTATGGTCTCGGGTCGCTGTTGCTTCCCTTCGCCATCGCCTGCTTTGTGGCCTATGTTCTGCTGCCGGTCGTGGAATGGCTCGAACGGCGGGGGCTCACGAGAAAGGCGGCGGTGGTGGCCCTGTACGGGGGCGTGGCGATGGTGCTCCTCGGGACCTTGGTGCTCATCGTCCCCGTCGTCGGGCGAGAACTCAGCGTGTTACGCCAGAAGCTTCCTCAGTACTCCGACAAGGCTCAGACGCGATTGCAGTCCCTTCAGCAGGATGTTGAGGCCAAGTTCCCGGAGTTCGCACAGGCTAATCTCGCCGAGTCCATCACGAAGAAAGCGACGGACACCGTGGCATCCGCGCTTCAGCAGTTACCCGAGCTGTTACTCGATCTCTTCACGCTCGCGTCGATCTTCGTCCTGATCCCGCTCATCACCTGGTATCTCTTGATCGAGAGCCGGAGCATCAAGAAAGGTGTTCTGGCGGCGGTTCCAAACCGACATTTTGAATCCGTGCTCAATCTCCTCCACCGCGTGGATCTCAATCTCTCCACCTACCTCGCAGGACAGGTCGTGGAGTCTCTCCTTGTGGGCTTCATGTCGGCCGTGGGCTATTCGCTCATCGGCGTGCCCTTCGGGATGGTGATCGGCATTGTGGCCGGCGTGATCAATATCATTCCGTACGTCGGATTTCTCGTGGGGATGGTCGTGGCGGCGGCTGTCACCGTGCTCGACATCGGGTTCACGAGCACCCTGCTCCACGTGGTGATGGTCGGCCTGTCGGTCCACATCGCCGATGCGTTCGTGATCCAACCCTCGATTTTGTCCCGCACCGCCAATCTGCATCCGCTGACGGTGCTGATGGTGCTCCTGATCGGAGGACATCTCTTCGGCGTCTGGGGAATTATCCTCGGCGTGCCGGCGGTCGGGGTCGTCAAGATCGTCGGTCAGGCCGCACTCGCCATCGCCAGACGTCATAGCGCCGAACCGGCCTAGGCCCACTCGTTACCGCATGATCACTTTCCCGCTCTTGCTCCAAAAATAGTAGAGGGAGAAATTCGGATAGACGGCGTCCAGGGTGTTCTGTCCCGCCACGGTGAATAAGACACCCGCCGCGCCGACGACGTGATCTCCCAGTCGGTATTGCAGGGTCGGCTGTATGCCCAGAGAGGTGAAGCCGGTTTTTCCGCCTGCGTTAATCGGATGCCCGTCCGCGCGCCAGGACAGCCCGTGGAACCCGACGAATTCCAGGTTGTAGCCGAACCCCCGCTGATCGTCGAGGATGTGCTCGATGATGAGGCGGGTGTTGACGATGTCGGCTGAGTAGGTAGTCTGTCCGGCGTTGCTGCCGGGGAGGTGATAGGAATAGAACATCCCCCCGCTGATCCGAAAGGGCTGAAGATTTTTCCGGAACATCACCCCTTCCGTCCACGTCAAGGATCCAAAACGGGTCGCCGGTAGGCGGCCCAACGGGGCGAAGCCTCCCGGCGGGCTCTCCGTTCCGGTGATCCACCGGCTTGTGGGGAGCACGAGCATGTTGAACGTGGTGACGGAGGGCCGCCATCCGTCCGGGTCCTGGACGATCGGGCGATATTTGAGATAGATCTGCGTGTCGCCCATGCCGGTGTTGGTCTCCACGGGGCCGCCCTGCCCTTGGTTGAATTGAGTGGAATTCCTCGCCCAAAATGCCGACATGCCCAAGCCCACGTCGAGCTCCAAATTATTGGTGAGGCCGTAGGCCATGGTGACGAGGGGCGCGACTTGGTACGAATGGGTCGAGGACGTGGTCCGGTTCGCCGTCAAGTCGTTGCCGAAACGTTTTTCGCTGATCTGGGAAAAGATAAACGGATGGGCGGTGAACTGGCCCGTGGGATGGATGTCCACGCCGCTGATAAAAATGGGCCCGTTCGAGAGCGGGTTCCATGAGCGCCGGTACTTCCGGATTTCCTCATCGGTCGGGACCCACTTCCAGGTCAAGGGGCTCCAGGAGGAGGATGGCCCGGTTCCAGACATTTCCGGGGAGGCCGCGGTCGTCTGTTCTTCTGCCCCCACCCTGATCGGAATGGTCAGGGCCATGCTGAGGCAGAGCAGCAGACCGAAAAGGGCTGCGGATCGAACAAAACTAATCAGATATATATGAATATATGTGTATGTATTAGGGCCAAACAACAGCGAGATGATCCACGGCACATCATGACGAATCGGCTTGAACACAGCGGCCCTTCGATGGTCCTTCATCGCTGTCTCCTCCTTTGTGAAATTGATGACCTGGTCACCCTCTCATCCCACTCACGTAGGCGGCGGTCAACGGGTCTTGCGGGGATTCGAAGATCTGTTTGGCCGTGGCCGCTTCGATCAACTGTCCGGCTCCGTTCTGAACCCAGAACAAGGCGGCGTAATCCGCGATGCGGCGGGCTTGCGCAAGATTATGGGTCACGATCAGCACCGTGTAGCGACCCCGCAGGCCGACGATCAGGTCTTCGACGATGCCGCTGGACAGCGGATCGAGTGCGCTGCAGGGCTCATCCATCAGGAGCACTTCGGGCGAGAGAACCAGGGCTCTGGCCATGCACAATCGTTGCTGTTGGCCACCCGACAACGCCAAGGCCGGCGAGTCCAAGCGGTCCTTGACCTCGGTCCACAGTCCCACGTCGCGCAGTCCCGTCTCGATTGTGCCGGCGATCCGTTCTCGATCCCGGAGCCCGTGCTCGCGTAGGGGAAACTCTAGGTTCTTGCGGATCGATAGGGGGAACGGATTTGGCTTCTGGAAAATCATGCCGATGCGGCGGCGCAAACGGATCACATCGGTGTGCGGAGCGAGCACGTCGAGGCCGTCGAGGCGGATGCGTCCCGACACCCGGCACCGAGGGATGAGATCGGTCAGGCGATTCAGAGAGGTGAGGAAACTTGTCTTGCCGCACCCTGACGGACCCACGAGCGCCGTGATGCATCCTTTGTTGATCGAAAGTGTCACGTCGCGGAACGCGGGCTTCTGACCATAGTGCAAGCTGAGCTGTTCGACGTCGATGAACGGCGTGGGCTCGCAACAGGCCGGCCGCTCCTCCAGCGGAAACCAAGGGCGTGTCCCCGGCGTGGGAGCGGACGGCCTCATACCGTGACGATCCTCCGATGCAGCCAGTGTTCGGCCAGCCACGACGCCGTGCCATTGATCGTAAGCAGCAAGGCGATCAACACCAACGCCGTCGCATAGGCGTTGGCGTCTCCCCCTGGGACGTTCATCGAGAGGTCGAAGATGTGGAGGGACAGCGCCCGGCCGGAATCGAGCAGCGATTCCGGCATGCGGTCCACATACCCGCTCGTGAAGATGAGCGCGGCGGTTTCGGCCATGGCCCGTCCCGCCCCCAGCACCAGACCGACCAGGAGTCCCGGCACGGCCGCCGGTAACAAGAGATACCTCAGCGTCGTGGTCCGCGAGACGCCCAGCGCGGCGGCGGAGAGCCGGTACCCGGCCGGCACGG
>SWDL01000391.1:4593-12548 GCA_005116795.1 Nitrospira sp.
ACCGACATTCCCGCGCGCCAACTGGAGATTCACGAGTGCGCGCACGTTGTCGCTGCCGTAACGATGTTGGGTGATCCCCATGCTCCAGACGAAGATCGCGTGACGCGCCTGGCCGAGGGCTGCGGCGAAGCGGAGCAGATCGGCTCGGCTCAGCCCGGCATCCCGTTCGATGAGGTCCCAGGAAAGCGCCTGCACCGTCGCCTCAAGCGCTGGCCATCCGGATGTGCGCGAGGCGATGAACTCGCGATTCACCCAGCCGCGCTCCACCAGATGTTTGAGGACCCCGTAGGAGAAGGCGATATCGCCGCCCGCCCGGATGTGGAAGAAGGCGTCGGCGAGGCGGGTCCCGAACAGGGCGCTCTCGGCCACCGACGGAATCCAGTAGCGCTCCAACCCGGGTTCGACGTAAGGGTTGACGACGAAGATTTTCGTGCCGGCTTTCTTGGCGTAATAGAGATACTTGAGCGAGACAGGCTGGTTGTTCGGCGTGTTCGCGCCGATAAACACCAGCAAGTCGGTCCCGATCCAATCCGAGTAGGAGCAGGTGGAGGCCGCGCAGCCGACCGTCTCCGTCAACGCGGCGGTGCTTGGGGCGTGGCAGATCCGAGCGCTGGTGTCCACGTGGTTGGTGCCCAGAAAACGGGCGACTTTCTGATGGGCGTAGTAGGCTTCGTTGGTCAACCCGCGCGAGGTGAGATACCACCCGAGGCGGCGGGGATCGATCTGCCGCAGGCGCTCGGCGATCAGCCCGATCGCCTCCTCCCAGGACAGCCGTCGAAAGCCGGCCTCGCCCCGACGGCGGATCATCGGCACCGGCAGGCGGCCCAGCTTTCGCAAGGCCTTGCCCTTCATGGCTTTCAAGGTTGCCACGTCTTCCAACAGCCGCCAGTTCATCGCCGGCATCGTGTTGAGGCGAAGCAGTTGGAGCCGCACCCAACAGAGGTGCAGGTCCTTCATGGTCCAGTCGTGCAGGCCCGTGGTGCCCAAGGCGCAGCCGTCGCAGCACCCGTCACGGAGGATGCGAGCGGCGTAAGGGAGGTTGTCCCGGTTGTCCCATAGCGCATGGAGCATGTCTTTGAAGTGGTTCGGATGTTGTTCGTGGAGGCCAAAGGGAACCAGGCTCACCCAGCGTCGGCGGCTGTGCGGCTGGTCATGATCCCCGCAATCCTTCGAGGGGCCCCTGTCCTGGTTCGACATGTCTGTCTCCAAAGAGGCGTCGATCAACCTGTGATCAGCTTTCAGCAATAAGGTATTCTACTCCATGATGTGCGCCACTGTGAATGTCTTGTCAGGGAGCGGGGGCTGTCAGAAGGCCGCGCGAAGAGCCCATTCGGAAAGAGACTCGCGGTCCTCGATGATATCGAGCGGGACTTCGAAGTAGTGCTTGAGCGTCTGCTTGCCGTTGGGCCGAAAGGGCTTCATGCCATATCGGACATACGTCGCTCGTCGTTCGTCTTAAAATAGAGCCGGCCCTCGTGGATGATGCCGAAGAAGTCGCCTCCTTGGTAGAGTCCGTACCCGCCGAACATGGCACGGGCATTCACGCCGTGCAGGTCGGCAAGTTGATCGAGCACGAAGTCCTTGAAGCCGTCGTGTGTGGCGGCCACGGCGAGCCTCACACCGGTTTGCGTGCGGCCACCATCCGCACCGCGAAGGGCAGCGTGATCCGGTCGCCCCGTTGAAACCGGCTGATTGCCTGAACAATGTGCCGTTTCACCTCCCGCAACTGATCAGGGGAGAACTTGGCCAGGAGGTTTTGAATCGGCGCGGCCAGCTCCGTCAAGCTTGTGTAATATTCATCAGCAGAGGCATAGGACCACTCCGCGAGAAATTCTTGCTCCGCAACATCCGTCAGGCCCGCCTGCCGCAGCATGTCTGCGAGATCACCCGGCTGGGCGAGACGAAAGATGCCGGGCGCGGCGGGATCGGGAGGCGGGAGCTCTACCACCTGCTTGATCGCATTCATGGCAATGCCGAGTGACGGATTCTTCTCCGGCGCGGACCAGACGGCGGCGGCGATCCAACCGCCTGGCTTCAGCACGCGGGCAATCTCAGCGGCGGCCTTCGGGATTTCCGGCAAGAACATCAGACAGAACCGACTCGTCACCGCGTCGAAGGAGGCGGCCTCGAACGGAAGCGTGGTCACGTCACCGGTGCGAAAGGCGACATTGGAGAGCCCCAGCCGTTTGGCCTTCCGCCCAGCGGCGGCCAGCATATCTGCGGCGAGGTCGAGTCCGGTCACGCTGCCGCTTGGCCCTACGGTCTGTGCGCCAAGGAGCGCGGGATAGCCGGTGCCAGAACCTAGATCGAGGACCCTCATGCCCGATCGTAGGCGCGCATCGGCCACGAGCCGGTGATTGAGGAACGCCATTTGCTCGTCGAAAAATCGATCCCACTTCTCCCAGCCGCCGGCGACACGATTCCAGTCCTGCCGTTGGTCCTCGATGATCTGTTGAGATGATGGCTGTGCCATGTCTTCCCTTCCCGTACGGTGTCGGAACGAACTGTGATGAGGTGTCAGCCGCCGCTCAAGGCGCAGACGATATGAATCTGATCGTGTGGTCGAACCGGCACGGCGAGATGCGCGACCTGTGCTCCGTTCACAAAGATCCTCATATGTTGTCGGATGGTATCCTGCTCCGTGATGATGCGAAAGCGAAGGCCGGGAAAGCGGCGGTCCAGATCCGTCAGGACTGCGGCCAATGTCGCGCCCTCGGCCTGTACCTCACCCTGTTGAGCCGTGTAGGACCGCAAGGCGCTGGGGATGTGCGCCGTCATCGCCCGAGCGCGGCCGCTTCCACGGAATAGATTTCCGGCAGGTGCTTGGCAATGCAGGTCCAGGTCGCTCCCTCATTTCGGCCGGCCCAGATCTCGCCTTGTGTTGTCCCCAGGTAGAGACCGACAGGGTGATGGGCATCGGCGGTCATTGCCTGGCGCTTGACCGTCCACCAGGCGTTTGCGCGCGGGAATCCCTTGTCCATTCGCACCCAGCTCTTCCCGGCATTCTTGGTGACATAGGCGACCGGTTTGCCGCCGGGACTCACACGCGGCCACACCGTTGAGCCATCCATGGGGAACACCCAGGCACGGCCGGCATCACGAGGGTGCACCACCATCGGGAAACCGATGTCGCCCACTTGCTTCGGCATATTCTTGCCGATGCGCACCCATTGATTCGATGGCCGATCGAGCCGGTAAATGCCGCAGTGGTTCTGTTGATACAAGCGGTCCGGGTTGCTGGGACAGAGCCGGACGCAATGGGGATCGTGGAAGGTCGGGGTGGCTTGATCGAAACCTTGGACGACGTCGAGACCTTGCAGGAGGGGCGTGAACGTCTTGCCGCCGTCAACGGATTCGTGAACACCGCCGCCGGACATGGCGAAGTAGAGGTGGCGGGGATCACGCGGGTCGACGATGATCGAGTGCAGCTTCGGCCCATCCGGTGTGCCGTCCTGCACGGTGCCCATCCATTCGCGGTACTGCGGATCGTCGTTAATGTAGGAAAACGGCTCCCACGTGACGCCGCCGTCGTTGGAACGAAAGAGGCCCTGCGGCGAGGTGCCGGCGTACCAGGCGTTGGGCTCATTCGCGTGGCAAGGCGTGAGCCAAAAGGTGTGATTCACCGTGCGGCCCTTCTCCCCTTCAGGAACCTTTGGGAACGCGGGCGGAGCGGCAGACTCCTTCCACGTTTTTCCTGCATCAGTCGATCGAAACATGGTCGGCCCAAGATGGCCGGTGCTGGCCGCCATCAGCATCGTGTGTCTGTCCCGTGGGTCCAGGACCATATGATGGACAATGTGGCCGAGGAACATCGGGTCGGAGAGTTTCCATGCCCGGCGAGCGCGATCGCTGCGCAGAATGAAGGCGCCCTTGCGTGTACCGATCAGCAGCGCGAGGGAGCCGGCGGCCGGTTGTGGCGGCGTCGCTTTTGTCGATCGCGGCATGTCCGTTCTCCTTCCTGGGAGATTACTTCAATGTCTGCAACGTGTCGCGCAGTTCCTTCAGTTCGGCATTCAGGAGATCGAGATGCTGATCGCGTTGAGGTTGATCGTCTTTGAACTTCCACAGTCGGGCGAAGATCGACCCGAGTTCCTTCTTGTGGGTGACGGCCAGGTCATACGCCGGCATCTTAGACTGAGCCTCGGTGACGCCGCAGAATGAATCCATCAGGGCATGGAGCTGGTTATGGAGGTCATCAAAGGCGGTATCGACGCCCTTGCCGCCTTTGGCCTTCGCGGCTGTGGCTTCCATCATGGTGGTCAGATTGACCAGCGTCTCGATGCTGGTCGACCCCTTCGCCTTTTCCGCGAAGTCCTTGGCGTTGGGATAGAAGAGATAACTGCAGCCGGCGGACCCGGTCAGCAATGTCATGGCTATCAGTATCATCGCCAGTCGTCGCATGGATACCTCCTTGTCTTAGTGATGAGACAGGGCCTGTGAAAACCGGTCAAGGCACCCCGTCCAGCCTTCGTGATGGGCATGCCGGTCTTCCGGCGTCGGGAAGTGCTCGTGTGTCACAATCACGTCTGTCACATGGTCGCGGTCGATGAATTGGACCGTGACCAGGGTCTCATGCGCCGTAACGACCGTGGCGCCGCAGCCGCTGCCGGCTTCCCAGGCCCAGGTGAAGACCAACCGCTTCAGCGGGCGAATCTCCTTGTACACCCCGCCCACGGTGGAGACTGTTCCATCCGGGGCTTGAATCTGGATGCGATAGCGGCCGCCGATGCGCAGGCCCACCTCCGCCAATGGAGTGGAGTGTTGGTCCGACGGGGCAAACCATTTTTTCAGGGCCTTGGGGTCCGTCCAGGCTTTGAAGACCTTCTCGACCGGCGCAGTGAAGTGCCTGGTGATCGTGAGCGTGACGTCATGCGGTGAGGCGGTGGTGACCATGGTGTCCCCTCCTGTGCCGGTGTGGCCTTGAGACCGAGGATGATCGTGTCAAGAGTTGACGGGAGATGGCCGGATGCATAGGAACGCATTGCTCTCACCGTAGGACGACACCCCCGGCCTTGTCAAACCCCCCGCACAACGCCGTCCTCACTGATCAGGGTTTCCGCTTGTAGGTGATCTCCAGCATTTTCATTTCCTTCCCGTGCCCTTGCGCTCCGTACATCTCAAAGGATTGGTTGTCGGCATCTACGATCTTCCAGATCGCCCGATGCGTCATCTTGCCTCCGCCCGGCTCGGGGTGCGACCCCTTCAGCGTGATCGTCTTGCCGTCGGCGCTCCCCGTGCCTTCCATGAAGAAAATCCCCGTGCCCATCGAATCGATCCACGCCGTGACATATTTCTTGGTCAAGTTATCGTATCCATCGATGCCGATGCCGGAGAAGGGTTGTCCCATCATCTGGGCGTTGTATTCCTGGTAGAGAAAGCGCCCGTCCAGTAGCATCTTCATCTCCGCGGTGCCGGCGGACTCTGTCGGAGGCTTGCCCGGCTCCATCCATTCCTTGGTCTGGGTCGTCCAGCTTCCCGCTAGGCCGGCGAACAGTTTGTGCGGCTCTCCCGGCGAACCCAGCTTCTTCCAGAGTTCCATCATCGCCTGCGGGTCCATCGGCTTCTCGGCCTTCTTGTCCTTGGCCAGAGCCGGCGACATGGTCAGCAGGATGCACAATAAAATGACTGCCGGAGACATCATACGCATGGCGGCCTCCTTAGGGTTTGTGCGCTCACAATCATCCCATCGTGTAAAAGAACTCCTCTTTCACGATCTTTCCGTTCTGAACGGTGAAGAGACCGGTTTCATCCAAAGTGATTCGCTTCCCGGTCTGCTTGGGGGTGACGTCATACTTGAAATGCAGGATGAAGCGATCGTCATGGGGGTAGGGGCCGTCGACCGTGCTCCCGTGGATCTCGTGGTTGGCGACCCACCATTGATTTTTCCCCTTGATGGCCTGGATCCCTTGCTGAGCCCGATCCATACCGGGCATGGCGCAGGCTTCGACACTGACGATGTTCGGCGAGTAGAACCGGTCGATCGCTTCCTGATTCTTGCCTTGCTCGCACAAGGCGGCCACTTGCTTGCCAATCTCTATTGCGGTCATGATGCCCTCCTCTTGTGGTATTGGGTGGTGGTGATTGTGGGCCTCGCTGATTTCCGTTTGGCAGACGGCAAGCTGGCCACGAAAACCAGCCCCTTCCTCAGCCACTTGCGCAATTGCGAGGCGGTCTTGGTTCCGGCCGGGCTCACGTAGATGTAGCCTTTCATCGGCTTGCCTGTGAAGTCCATCGGTCTCGTATGCGGCTCCTTCAGAGCGCGGGCATTGCCCTCTGGGCCGACCCGAACGACCAGCTCGTCTTTCAAGATGCCGGCGAACATCTTGCCCTTCGACAGGTAGGCCAGCCCGCCAAACATCTTTTTCTCCGCCAGGAGGCGCTGTCTCTTCAATGAGGGTGCGCACGCGCGCTGCCAATTGTTCATCGTAGGCCATCGTGACCGCTCCGTTCCGCCATGCGCCAACTGATGCGTGAGGCGACGAAGAGTTTCCAACCAAGGGTCGAGCATTCAGTCGAGGATCGTCAGCGCGGTCTCTGCCGATTGCCTGACCGCTTCCGCCGATGCACCCGCTTTGATCATCACAATCGTGCCTTGCATCATGGTGGTGAGAAACCGGGCCAGGGTTCGTGGATCCTTGTCCGGTTTCAACTCGCCTTGCCGCTTCGCGCGTGTGAGCAGGCCGAAGAAGGCATCTTCGCCCATTTTGAGCGCCCGGGTCATGGTGCGGGCAATATCGTGTTTGTGGGGCGCCAGCTCCATGACCGTGTTGGCGATCAGGCAGCCGCGACGCTGCGGATCGGCGAGCGCTCCTCCGATCATGCCTTGAATGAACTGTCGCAAGGCGGGAAGGGCCGGACCAGGCTGGTCGAGCATCGAGAACTTCGGCCCGACGAAGCACGTGCAGTAGCGGTCGATCACTTTCAGGAACAACTGCCGTTTATCCCCGAACGTGTCGTAGAGCGAGCCGCGATTCAGATCCATCGCCTCCAGCAGATCTTCCATCGACGTGGCCTCATAGCCCTTATGCCAAAAGACCTGCATCGCCTTTTCGAGTGCCTCATCGGGATTGAACTCTTTCGGTCGTGCCATCGGTATGTCTCTGGCGTGTAGCGACTTTCTCCCGAAGTCCTTCAGAACAGGAGAACCTATAGCATATTTTGGAATGATCGATCAAGAATAACTTCCAGGGGCAGGGTGGGCCGTTCCCCTGAAAGGGGACACCGGCATGTCCCGACCTGATTGAATGGAAAAGAGTGGGGCAGGCTACTCTCCGCTGTCGAGTTCGCGGCCTCTTCCCCTGTACCCGTGGCCCGGGCCCCTGCACAAGACGGACAAACTTCTCGACGTGCTCTGTCCTTTGATGTAGAAAACTACTCAGAGACAGGCAGGGGAGGTGACAACAGGAGGCCAGCGGAATGGGGCGTTCGGGTGGCGATCCGATCCAGCGGTTGATGAGGTTGATGTTCAAGGCGCATCCCTGGCACGGGGTGTCGATCGGCGACAAGGCGCCTGAGGTCGTGACGGCCTACATCGAGATCGTGCCGACCGACACTGTGAAATATGAAGTCGATAAGGACAGCGGCTTCCTCAAGGTGGATCGCCCGCAGCGCTTCTCGAACTTCTGCCCGGTCTATTACGGATTGGTGCCGCAAACCTACTGCGGTGACAAAGTGGCGGGACTCTTCTCCAAGCGGGCGAAGCGGAAGGGGATGGTCGGCGACGGCGACCCGCTCGATATCTGTGTGCTGACCGAAAAGACCATTCCTCACAGCGATATCTTGCTCACGGCCTTGCCCATCGGGGGCTTTAGCATGGCGGACGGCGGGGAGGCCGACGACAAGATCATTGCAGTGATGAAGGAAGATGCGGCTTACGGCACCTTCAAAGATATCGACGACTGTCCGACCACGCTGATCGATCGACTCCGGCACTATTTCCTGACCTATAAGCAGGC
>SWDL01000203.1 GCA_005116795.1 Nitrospira sp.
GCCGCCGCCGAGCAGGCCAGGGCCGTGGCTGAGACTCGGAGGGAGGAAGCGGCCAAGCACGTGGCGGAACAACAGGCGCATTTGGTCCAGGTTCGATCCGAACTCACCGACACCTTCAAGGCCCTCTCCAGCGAATCCCTGCAGACCAACAACCAGGCGTTCCTGGATCTCGCCCGCGCCTCCCTCGAAACGTTTCATACTCAAGCGACCGGAGACCTGGCCCAACGGCAGCAGGCGGTCGAATCACTGGTCAAGCCCCTCCAGGAATCTCTCGTCCGCTACGAAGACCAGCTCCGGCAGATGGAGCGCGCCCGGCAAACGGCGTACGGCGGGCTGGATGATCACCTCCAGCGATTGCGGCAGGAAACCGGCCATCTCGCCAGAGCGCTGCGCGCCCCAAGCGTGCGAGGCCGTTGGGGAGAAATCACGTTGAGACGGGTGGTGGAGCTCGCCGGCCTCGTGCGACATTGCGATTTCGTCGAGCAGGAAAGTGTCGACACCGGCGAAGGGCGTCTCCGTCCCGATCTGGTGGTGCAACTGCCCGCCGGACGCCAGATCGTCGTGGATGCGAAAGTCGTGCTGGGGGCGTATCTGGAAGCCCACGATGCCGTAGACGAGACGCAACGGCAGGCCTGCCTTGCCAAGCATGCGGCGCAGGTCCGCTCCCGCATGGACCAGCTCGGCGCCAAGATCTACTGGGCCCAGTTCACCAACACGCCGGAGTTCGTGGTGCTGTTTCTGCCGGGCGAGCATTTCCTCAGCGCCGCGCTGGAGCACGATCCCGGTTTGATCGAAGAGGGATTCGGGCGGCGGGTCATCCTGGCGACGCCCACGACGCTGATTGCGCTGCTGCACGCCGTGGCCTACGGCTGGCGCCAAGAGCAGCTCAGTGAACATGCCCAGCAGGCCGGGCGTCTCGGCAAGGACCTCTACGAGCGGATGGCGGTGCTGGCGGAGCACCTCGCCGACGTCGGCCATGCGCTGGAGAAGAGCGTCCTCTCGTACAACCGGGCGGTGGGGTCCCTGGAAACCAGAATCCTGCCGGCCGCGCGGAAGTTCAAAGAGCTCGGCGTGACCTCGGAGAAGGACGTGGCGCAGCTCGAAGTCGTGGAGGCCCTGCCACGCTCCCTGCCGACCATCGACTGAGATCTCAAGAAAGGAAGACCGGCACGATGAATTCTGAACAGCAGATGGTCGAAGAGTTTCACAGACAGTTTGAGATCCGGGTGGAATCCCGCCCGACGGTGGTGGACGACCAGACCCATCGGCTCCGTGTGCGGCTGATCGACGAAGAGTTCGCGGAGCTGCGAGAATCGCTGGAGCAAGGGGATTTGCCGGGGATCGCAAAGGAACTGGCGGATCTGCTGTACGTCGTCTACGGCACCGCGGTCTCGTACGGCATCGATATGGCCCCGGTCTTCCGTGAAGTCCACCGTTCCAACATGAGCAAGGTCGGCGGCTACAAACGAGACGACGGCAAATGGATCAAGCCGGCCACCTATTCGCCGGCCGATGTCCAGACCGTTGTGTCTCGCCAGCAGGGCTCAGTCGTGGATGACGCCCGCCATCCTGCCCCGCGCGCGATCGCCGCCGTTGAAGGAGTGGGGTCCTGAAGTATCCACCCTGTCCGCATTGCGGTCACCACCGTGTCTGGCGCCTCCCCTCCGGACAGCGGGTGGTGCGGCTCATCGGCGTCGCGAATCTTTTTCCCTTCCGCTGCCACGAGTGCGCGGCCAAGTTCTACGCCTTCCTGGAAGACGAGACGTTTGCCGGCCATCTCCCTGAGCAGGTCACGGCTCAGGGAGACGGCGCCTCGTCCCCACAGCCGAGCCAGACCCACAGCCTGTCCGATACGACGTCCGAGCAGAGCGAGGGGATCGGCCGGCGCGGGCGTCGGCCGGTGACGTCCAAGAGACCACGGCGGCCGTCTCACAGAGGGCGCGCCTATCGGTGCTCAATTTGTGCGGAGCACAGATCGGACGGAGCGGACTAACGACCCACCAGGATGTTATCGATCAAGCGGACGTTTCCCAAGCGAATGGCCCCGAGCAGCACCGCGCGTCGTCTCACCACCCGCAACGGCTCCAGCGTCACCGGATCACAGACGGCGAGGTAGTCGACCGCGACCAGCGGCTCCCGCGCGAGGACCGTCTTCATGGCGCGCGTGACCTTCGCCCCCGACGTCACGCCGCGACGCATCGCGTCACGGCCGGCCCGCAACGCCGCATAGAGTCGCGGCGCGACCCTGCGCTCGCCCGGCGAAAGATAGAGGTTCCGTGAGCTGAGGGCCAGGCCGTCGGTTTCGCGAACGGTCGGACACACCCGCACCGTCACATCCTGGTTCAGGTCCGTCACGAGCCGCCGGATCACGACGGTCTGCTGAAAGTCCTTTTGCCCGAAAAAGGCGACATCCGGTCGAGCCGCACTCAGGAGCTTGGCCACGACCGTCGCGACGCCCTCGAAGTGATGTGGCCGGATTGCGCCCTCCCAACGTGTCGACACCTCGCGGACCGTGACCGAGGTCTGGTGCCCGGCCGGGTACATGGCCTCGAGTGACGGGGCATAGAGGAAATCCACGCCCTCCTGACGGCACATTGCCGCATCATGCGTGAAGCTTCTGGGATAGCGGGTGAAATCTTCACGGGGGCCGAACTGCTTCGGATTCACGAAGAGACTCACCACGAGGGCGTCGCAGGCCAACCGGGCCTTTCGGATCAACGCGCGGTGGCCGGCGTGGAGTGCGCCCATCGTCGGCACCATCCCCACCGTGATGCCGTCACGATCCAGCCGACGCCGCCAGGAGATCAGAGTACGAGGGGAGCGAAGGACCTTCATGGCGTCGCCACCTTACGAAGAACGGGTGCTGCAGGCAGGTCGGCTGCCGTAGCGGGAGCCCGGCGTGATCTCAACACGACGCACGGACGATGGGTCCTTGAGCGCCCGGAGCAGCTCGGCCACCGTCGGCCCTAGGACCGGATGCCGCCACTCGGGCGCGACCTCGGCCAAAGGCGTGAGCACGAAGCGCCGTTGATGCAGGCGGGGATGGGGCACGACCAGGCCCGGCTGGTCGATGATCTGTTGGTCGTAGGCCAGCAGGTCGAGATCCAACGTCCTGGGCCCCGCGCGGTGGTCCAGATCACGGCCGAGCGAACGTTCGATTTCACGACAGACTTCGAGCAGCTTGGCCGGCGCGATCTCCGTGTCGAGGCGCACCACGCCATTGAGAAACCACCCGGCCCCGGGATCGCACACATCGGTCACCGGCTCGGTTTCATACAGTGAGGAGACCGCAGTGACCTGCGAGCCGGGCAACACACTCAACAAGGTCACGGCCCGGTCACAAAAGTCGAGCCGGTTGCCGACGTTCGACCCGAAGGCGATGAATGCGGTGGGCATGGGACGTCACGCGTGAAACGTCAAACGTGAAACGTGAGGCGTCGACACAAGTTCAGAATCCGCACTTCTGGATTCGCTCGACCGCTTCTCCGAGCCGTTCCTTCGTCGTGCACAGGGTCATCCGGATGTAGCCCTCGCCTGGTGCGCCGAATCCGTTGCCGGGCGTGGTGACAATCCCGGCCTTTTCCAAGAGGTGCGCGGTGAACGAGGCCGACTGGTAGCCCTTGGGCGCGGTGACCCACACGTAGAAGGCTGCCGGGGGATTCTGTACCTCGAGACCCAGCTTCTGGAGGCCCGGCACCAGGACATCCCTCCGTTCCTGGTAGATCTTTCGCAGGCCATCCGTCACGTGATCGTCGCTTTCGAGCGCGGTAATCCCGGCCTCCTGCACGGCCTGAAAGACGCCGGAGTCCAGATTGCTCTTCACCTTCCCGAGACCGGCCAGCACCTGCTTGTTCCCCACGGCAAAGCCGATGCGCCAGCCGGTCATGTTGTACGTCTTGGAGAGCGAGTGGAACTCGATACCGACATCCTTGGCGCCCTCGACCTCCAGAAAACTGGTCGGCCTCTTGCCGTCATAGAAGATCTCCGAATAGGCCGCGTCGTGGCAGACAATGATCCGATGTTCCTGCGCAAAGGCCACCAGGCGCCTGAAGTCGTCCTTGCTCATCACGACCGACGTGGGATTGTTCGGCGAGTTCAAGAACATCAACTTGGCCTTCTGCGCCACCTCTTTCGGGATGGCCGTCAGGTCCGGGAGAAATCCGTTCTGTTTCGTCAGCGGCATGAGATGGGAGACACCGCCCGCGAAACTCGTGCCCACCGGATAGACCGGATAGCCGGGGCTCGGCACGAGCACCACGTCACCCGGGTCCACGAAGGCCAGCGGCACGTGGCCGATACCTTCCTTCGAGCCGATCAGCGTCAGCACCTCCGAGGCCGGATCGAGCGTCACGCCAAACCGCCGCTGGTACCAGCCGGCCACGGCCTTACGGAAGGACAGCATGCCTTCATAGGAGGGGTATTGATGGTGCTTCGGATCGGCCGCCGCCTGCTTCAGGCGTTCTACGATGGGGGCAGGCGTCGGCAGATCGGGGTCGCCGATCCCCAGATTGATGATATCCACCCCCCGCGACATCGCCTGCTGCTTCATCTCATCGATGGCCGCAAACAAGTAGGGAGGGAGCGACTTGATGCGACCCGCGAATTCTATGGGAAATCCAGCCATGCGAATGCGCTCCTTTCGTATCGGAAGCGGTGAGCCTGTGCCGTCAATTCAGGCCGCGGCTCACCGCCTGTCGCTCACCGCCCTGTAAGGTACTTCAGGAGGAGGCGCGCAATCAATGAGGGACAGGGCCTTCCCTCCTCGTTGCGTTTTGGACATCGGCGGCCTAAGATGGCCAGGCCGTTTCGCACCCGTCGTTCATCCGATCTCTTCGGCTTCTGGAGGATTTGTGAGACCATCCAACGTCACGCTCCATCTGGGTGCACACACCACGCCTGTGACCAACGCGATTCGGGAGATGGGCGGCACGCAACTCATCGCGAAACTCTGGTCAAAAAATTATCGCCTGTGGAAATCAGCGCCCACCGAAATTACCAATCGTCTCGGATGGCTGAGCGTGGCCGAACTGATGTTGGACAAAGTGTCGGCCTTGCAGGCCTTTGCCAAGTCCGTTCGGGATGAGGGCTATCGCGACGTCGTGTTGTTGGGGATGGGAGGCAGCAGCCTGGGACCAGAAGTGCTCCGAGGCACGTTCGGGTCCGCGAAGGGCTGGCCACAGTGCTGGGTGCTCGATTCAACCGTCCCCGGCGCGGTCCGACAGGTGACCAAGGCGATCTCGCCCGCCAAAACCCTCTTTCTGGTCGCCAGCAAATCCGGCGGGACGATCGAGGTGATGTCGCTCTTCGCCCATTTTTCGACCTTGGTGTCGCGGGCGCGGGGCAACCACGGGGGCGCGCAGTTCGTGGCGATTACCGATCCGGGAACCGGCTTGGGTGAGCTGGCCCACGCCAAAGGATTTCGCACCACTTTCATCAACCCGGCTGATATCGGGGGGCGCTACTCCGTCCTATCCTACTTTGGGCTCGTGCCGGCCGCATTGATGGGACTGGATGTCGAGCTGCTCCTCCGGCGCGCGGTGGAGATGGCCCGGCAGTGCGGCGCCACGCCGCCCCCCCATGAGAATCCCGGCGCGGTGCTGGGCGCATCCCTGGGCGTGTTGGGACGAGCGGGGCGGGACAAGGTGACCATCATCACCTCGCCGAAGCTGAGCAGTTTTGGTCTTTGGGCGGAACAACTGCTGGCGGAGAGCACCGGGAAGGAAGGTCGGGGCCTGGTGCCGATCGCCCAAGAGCCGCTCGGGCCGCCCTCCGTCTACGGACCGGATCGACTCTTCGTTTACCTGCGGTTGAATGGCGATGCCAATGCCACCACGGATCGGCGGATCGACGCGCTCCAACGGAGCGGCCAACCGGTGATCCGGCTGACCTTGCGCGACCGATACGATCTGGCCGCCGAGTTCTTTCGATGGGAATTCGCGACGGCGGTGGCCGGTCACTATCTCGGCATTCACCCCTTTGACCAGCCGAACGTCCAAGAAAGCAAGGAAAACACCGCTCGCATCCTCACAGAGGTTCAGGAGCAGGGCCGTCGATTGGACCAGGATCGAGGATCCGGGAAGGGTCTGGATGCCCTGAGGGACATGGTCGCCCAGGCGGGCCCCGGCAAGTATCTGGCCATTCTGGCCTATGTCACGCCGTCGCGGCCGGTCGATGCGGCCATTGCGGCTCTCCGGAAGCATCTCCTCCTCACCCATCGTCTACCGACGACGGCGGGATACGGGCCGCGCTACCTCCACTCGACCGGGCAACTCCATAAAGGCGGAGCGAACCATGGCCTCTTTGTGGAATTGGTGGAGGACATGACGCCGGATCTTCCCATCCCCGAGAAGCCCTTT
>SWDL01000204.1 GCA_005116795.1 Nitrospira sp.
GTGCTGTTTCTGGTGTTGCAGAAGTTCCTCGACGGCCTTACGTCCGGATTAGGGCCTGGAGGTTGGCAGAACACCGTCGCCAGAAGCTCCGGCGGGTCTCTGTTCGTGACCATCGGAGAGGGACGACCTGGCCACGTGATAATTTCTACGGCTGGACCGACGGATTCTCCTTGCTCAGGTGTACCGCTTCGGCGCAAAATCTTGCAGAGCGTCAGGGGGTTGCGCATAATGAAGCGCTGAAATGGCTCTTCCCCCGCCGGTGAGGACGAACACAAGGAGCGCGAAATCGTGAGCGACCATCCTACGGAGAAACTGGACAGCCTGATGCGCGCGAACCGCGTCGTCCACCCGACGGCTGAGACCAAGGCGCGATCCTACATCCAGGACTATGAGGGGGAGTATCGGCGCTCCATTGCCGATCCGGAAGGATTCTGGGACAAAGCCGCGAAGGAGCTGGAGTGGTTTTCACCTTGGCAGCGGGTGCTGGAGTGGAACTATCCCTGGGCCAAATGGTTTGTCGGCGCCACATGTAACATCTCCTACAATTGCCTCGATCGGCACATCAACACCTGGCGGAAGAACAAAGTCGCGATCATCTGGGTGGGGGAGCAGGGGCAGGAACGGATTTTTACCTACGGCGAACTGGCGCGGCAGGTGAATCGTTGCGCCAATGCGCTGAAGGCGCTGGGGCTTCGCAAGGGCGATCGGGTGACGATCTACTTGCCGAAGATTCCCGAGCAGGTCGTGGCCATGTTGGCCTGTGCGCGCATCGGTGTCGTCCACAGCGTGGTCTACTCCGGCTTCAGCGCGCCGGCGCTGGAAAGCCGCATCACGGATGCCGAATCGCGAGCCGTCATCACGGCGGACTATGGCTACGACCGAGGCAAGCGGATCGACCTTAAGCCCGTCGTCGATCAGGCCGTGGCGAACTGTCCGACCGTTGAGACCGTCGTCGTCGTCCGCCGTGAGAAACCCGGCGCGCCCCTCTCAGGCCCCAAGGAAGTGGATTGGCAGGATTGGTTGGAGGGAGAAAAAGCGGTCTGTGCAGCCGAGCCCCTGGACTCTGAAAGCCCCCTCTACATCCTCTATACCTCCGGGACGACCGGGAAGCCCAAAGGGGTGGTCCACGTCCACGGCGGCTACATGGTCGGGACCTATCTCACCACCAAGTACGTCTTTGATCTCAAAGATGACGATGTGTATTTCTGTGTCGCCGATCCCGGGTGGGTCACCGGGCATAGCTACATCGTCTATGGGCCGCTCTTGAACGGGGCGACGGTCTTGATGGCGGAGGGCAAGCCGGACTATCCCGATCCGGGGCGCTGGTGGAAGCTGATCGAACACTATGGGGTCTCGATTTTCTATACCACCCCGACGGCGATTCGCCTGCTCATGCGGTACGGCGAGGAGTGGCCCAAGAAGTTCGACCTCTCTTCGCTGCGGGTGTTAGGGAGCGTCGGGGAGCCGATCAATCCGGAAGCCTGGGAATGGTTCCATCGCGTCACAGGGAGCCAATACCCTATTATGGATACCTGGTGGCAGACGGAGACAGGCATGATCCTGGTCACGCCCTTACCGTCGGTGCCGTTGAAGCCCGGCTCCGCCACGCGGCCGTTCTTCGGCGTGGAGGCAGATGTGGTGGACCGTGAAGGGAAGAGTTTGCCGGCCAACGCCGGGGGATTTGCCGTCATCAAGACGCCCTGGCCCTCCATGATGCGGACCATCTACAAGGATCCGGATCGGTACAAGGTCTACTGGAACACCATCCCGGGCTGCTACACGGCGGGCGACGTCTGTCGCAAGGATGAGGACGGCTATCTCTGGTTCATGGGCCGCGCGGATGACGTCATCAAAGTCGCCGGGAACCGAATCGGCACGGCCGAAGTCGAGAGCGCCCTGGTCAGCCATCCGGCAGTGGCGGAGGCCGCCGTCATCGGTCTGCCGCACAAGACGGTCGGCGAGTCCATCAAAGCCTTTGTCATTTTGAAGCAAGGCCACCAGGGCAGCCACGAGCTTGTGAAATCCATGAAAGATCAAGTGCTCAAGGAGCTGGGGAAGATCGCCGTCCCGCAAGAGATTGAGGTCGTGTCCGCTCTACCAAAAACGCGCTCCGGCAAGATCATGCGTCGGGTCTTGAAAGCCAAGGAACTCGGGCAGGATCCGGGGGATATTTCCACGATTGAAGACTGAGGGCTGCCGGCTCTCAGCGATCGACCGAGCAGCACCCCCTGGCGTGGCGTCAGAGTCCTTCCTAACCCGCCCCTGCGTGGCTCAGCGTCCGTGCTCCTTTTTCATCATCGTCCAATCTTCTTGTAAGGCGACCCGCGGATCGAAATTCACGGAGTCGCTGAGGATATACTCGCCCTTGCCGTTGCTCCACGCGTTCTGATACCCGGCAGACAGTTCGACGCGATCATTCGACCGTGGATCGACGTAGCTGTCCAC
>SWDL01000205.1 GCA_005116795.1 Nitrospira sp.
GCGAACGCCTTGAGCTTCTCGAAGTCGTCCTGACTCATCTCCTTTAGGTCTCGAAACAGACCCTTGAGCTCTTGGAGCGACGGATCCAGTTGATCCTGGCCTTCCAGCCCCATTAAGTCGTTTGGGGTCGTGCCCAGGGCGCGGGCAAGCGCCACGGTCGTATTGAACGCTGGCATCCGCTCGCCCGACTCGATCTGCGACACCGCTGCGGGCGTGAGCTTGCTGAGCTGGGCCAGACCAGTCTGAGTCAGCTTTTGACGTTCGCGGGCAGCCCTCAGGCGACGGGCAAATGTCTGCGCTGGGGTCTCAGGTCGGGTTTGACCGAGTGCGGGTACAGGGGCCTGATCAAGCTGGGAATGAGACCAGGACGGAGTTTCGGTCGGACAAGGGGATTGCCCGGAATGACTCGCGGGGCAGCGGGGGGAACTCGGGTCGTGGCTCAGACAATTCAGGACGAGGGTCGGATTCGAGCGGGAACCGAGGAGACCTTCGCCAGGATGACCGGCGGGGTGATCGTCGGGAAGACCGCCGGATAGACCGCCAGATCGAACGGCGAGAGGACCGCCGGTCCGATCGGGTGGCCGATGCCCTTCAGCGACCGGACCGGAGTGTTCGTTAACGGCTGCAAAACGGCCGGTGCCTGTGATACGGGGTCGATCTCGGATCGGCCTCGCATCCTGGTAAGAATGACCAGGGTATCGCTTGAATTCAAGAGCCCGTATTCGGTAGAGTCCTCCCCTTCACCTGCCAGATAGATTGACGGGAGATCACAGGGAGATGGAAATGTCATGAGACGGGTCAGTCGCGGTCTCTGCGCGGCCGTGGCCCCGCTGATATTCGGCGTCTCCCTGTGCGCGGAAGGAGCGGATCAATTCGGGCCGGACAAGAAGCCCACGCAAACCTGGCAGATGGGCTTCACCCCGACCTATACCAGCGGCAACTACGGAACGAACTCCACCTCGACCTTTCTCTATGTGCCGTTCTCTGTTCGACGCCTCTTTCGGGATGGAGATGTGACCCTCATCGTACCCTATGTGCAGGTGACCAGCGACGGAAAGGTCGTCTTGCTGAGCGGTACTCCCAACCGAGTGGATAATCGAGGCCGCGGAAGCGGAGGGAGTGGATCCGGTGGGAGCGGCAGCAGTGGGAGTGGAGGGAGCGACGACGACTCCGAGTTGACCGGTCAGACGGCCGGTTCACGGGCCACCCGCGGCGGGCTCGGGGACATTGTCCTGAGGGGGCGCTATTTTCTCGTGGATGAACGCGATTGGGTACCGATGATCGCCATGACAGGTCGGATCAAGTTCGGCACGGCCAGTGCCTCGCAGGGCTTGGGCACGGGCAAGACCGATGAGGGGGCTGGCTTGGAGTTCTCCAAGGCCTTGACCGACAACCTTCTGGCCTTCCTGGATGCCGGCTACACCATCATCGGCCGGGCGGCCGACCTGAATCTTCGAAATCAATGGAATTATGACATCGGCTTGGGCTATTACGTGACGAATGCCCTGCTCGTCAGCGCCTACTATGAAGAGTTTCGGTCGGTCGTCTCCGGCCTCCAGAATCCGCGGGACCTGCTTCTCGCCATGAACCTCAAGTCCTCCGATCTGCTGCGGTTCAATGCCTCGACGCAAATCGGTCTCTCCAATGGGGCTCCTGACTACGGACTCACCGCCGGCCTCAGTCTCCGTTTTTAGCCCTTTTTTCTTGTTTCTCGCTTCGTTACACTGACCCCATCACCATTTACACAGGAGCCATCCAGGAGTCTAAGTCGGTAGACACTCTACCGGACGGTGGCCGGAGAACCCTGGTGGAGCAGGGTCTCGGCATGGAACCGACACAGGGGCAGGGGAGCAACGACGAACGCGTCTGGTTGGAAGCCGCGCTGCGTGGAGATCGCGAGGCCTTTGGGGCGCTGGTCTCGCGCTATGCCGAGCGCATCTACAATGTGGCGTATCGTCTCGTGGGAGAGGAGGCCGACGCCCATGATCTTGCACAGGACACCTTCGTCTCGGCCTTCAAGGCCCTCACCACGTTTCGAGCCGATGCCAGATTTTCGACGTGGGTCTATCGAATTGCCGTCAACAAGTGCAAAGATTGGTTGCGGACGCGGGGCCGGTTCGAGCAGCCGAGAGAAGACAGCGAGGACGGGGCCTATCATGAAGGGTTG
>SWDL01000206.1 GCA_005116795.1 Nitrospira sp.
CAAGGGGCTGGACGCTCTCGCCGCTCCCGAGTTCGCGATCGCGCTGGGTCTTGCTGTCGGCACGTCGCGCCGCCGGATGCCGTTTCAGGCTCGGGCTACCGATTCATCCCTCATGTTTGACTTTAAGAATGCGGCCGCTTCGGACGGATCGCCTTCGCTTCCCACCCAGCGAGATCTCTGGTTGGTGGGGCTGGGACTGGTGATCCTCTGCGCGCTGGGAGCCGCTGACCTCTGGATCCGTATGACGTTGAAAGACACTCGATTAAAAGAGCTGCGATCGGCCTTGCAGGCACAGTACGGACAGCACTTCTCCGGCACGGCGTCTCCCGGGGAGGAACTGGATCTCGCCAAGGCGACCATGGCCGCCACCAAGAAGATCCTGGAGCAGTTCGAGGGGGACCGTTCGGCCGTACTCCCCGCGCTCGCCGAACTCGTCGGGCTGTTGCCGAAAGGCCTTCCCCTCAAGATCGGCGCCATTCTGGTCGAACACTCTACCCTGCAACTCGAAGCCGATACGGACTCTTTTGACTCCGTGGAACGTATCAGGCAATCGCTGGCCGCTTCCAAGAAATTCAAGAACGTGGCCATGAACGACGTCCGGGTCGGAACCTCCGCCAATCAAGTACGCTTTCGCGCCAGCCTGGAGATCGCCCCATGATCGCCACCCTCACGCAACGCTGGCGCGTCCTCTCCGAACGAGAGCGGCAGCTGATGCTTCTCGGGGGGGTGTTCATCGCTCTGGCGCTGTTTTATGTCGCGGCCATCGATCCTTTGCTGGAACGCATCGACCTGCTCGACCAGCAAACCGCAAAAAAAGAACGGGCCATCCGCGAACTCGCCTCGCTTGCCCGCGACTATCATCCTCTCCAGGCGCGCCTTGCAACCTTGGAGAAGCGACTCGCACCGGCCGACGGATCGTTCTCGTTGCCCTCCTTCTTGGAGGAAGCTGCAGCGGCGACTCGGATTCGCGAGCGCATCGCCGCCATGCAGCCGCAGGCTATGCCACCGTCACAGGGTTACAAAGAAATCACGGTCGAGGTCAGGCTCGATGGGGTGGCACTCCAGCCCCTGCTCGATTTCCTGGGTCGATTGGAATCCTCACCGACGCTGTTGCAGGTCAAGCGGTTTCAGATCAAACCCCGCTATGACGCGCCCCAGTTTTTCGAAGCGTCGCTCCGGATTTCGGCGTATGAGAAGCCATGAGGGGGGGGATGTGGCACGTAATCGGGAGTGATTGGGAACTGGCGAACGGTGATCGGCAAACCGTGATGGCGCGCCTTGGGAGCAGGTCTATTCCTCACTCACGCAGTGACCGCTCGTCGCCGTTCACTGCCGACTCCTCACTCTTGACCGATCTTCATGCGCGAATCACCGGTCACCAATCACTCCGGCACTCCTCGAACGAGCGCGGCGTGGCTTTGATCCTGGCCCTGCTCATCCTGGCTCTCCTGATCACCCTCATTCTCGAGTTCGACGCCGCAGCTCGTCGAGAGCTTCGAGAAGCGGCGGCTTTTCGCGATGACTTCCGAGCCATTACATTGAGCCGCGCAGGCATTCACACGGTCCGCGCGCTCTTCTATCAGGACAGCCGCCTCAAGCAACAGATCGGACAAACGCACGACGGGTTGCAGGACCTGTGGGCGAAACCGATCACCAATTTTCCGCTGGGAGACGGCTTGCTGACGGCTCAGCTCATCGACGAGCGGGGGAAGCTCGGCCTGAACGACCTTGGCGACGCAGCCGATCCGTTGGGCCAGAAAACCAAGATCGACCGCATGAAGCGTCTCTTCGAACTGCTCAAACTCGATCCTCGGCTCGTCGATGGAATCGTCGATTGGGTGGATACGGACGAGGACCCGCAACCCGACGGCGCCGAGAGCGCCTACTATCAATCGCTGAAACCGCCGTACCGCGCCGCGAACGCCCCGCTCCAAACCGTGACGGAGCTGTCCCTCATCAAGGGCATGACCGATGCCGTCATGCAGCGATTGCAGCCCTATGTGACTATCTATGGCGGCGACGGATGGGTCAACATCAATACGGCCGATCTGCCGGTCATCCAGGCCCTGGATTCGGAAATCACATCGACGATGGCCGGTGAACTCGTCCGACTGAGGCCGTTTCGCACGATTCAGGATGTCGATCAAGTGTCGAGCTTCGAGCCCATTGCCAAGTCCAAACTTCGCCCCACGAATGCCTATCGGGTCCAGACTGATTTCGTCTCAGCCCGCATGACCGTGTCGATCGGCGACGTCACCAAGATCGCCATCGCCGTCTTTCAACGCAATCCCAACAGTGGCCAGACCCAGCTTAAGTACTTTCGTACGGAGTAGACTGCCCGCCTTCGCTCCTTCCCTCCGATGACCGGTCCCAGACGCGCGAACGTGCGATGGACTCCTGATTCCTCGCCTCGGCAGAGTTCGACTCCCGCCGACATGCAATGCCGGCCGTTCGCGTTCATTTCATTTGATTCTCCTCCACAGCCTCCCCATGACTTCCGCGATCTTCCAAGAGTTTACTCACCGCTTACAACAGGCTGATCCTCCGTGAACACCCGCACTCGATAATAGCGATGAGAAGATGGTCACGCGCCTAGGACTTGAGAACGGGGAGGGTTGCATGTCGTCATTGTGGGATTCGCTCTGGCAATGCGTCGGGGTGGGGATCTTGGCCTCCCCGGTGGTCTATGCCTGCCGAACTTTGCTGGCACTCTCGTCTCGACGGTTCGATCCCATTTTTCGCGCGTACCATCGAGATGATCGTATTTCAGCGGTCTATGCATAGGTGCAAGGTCTAGGACAATTCCTGTATCAACCACACACCAAGGAGGCTGCGGATGATAACGGTCGGCAAGCTGATGACCCCACAACCCGTCACGATCGATTCCCACGCTACCGTGCGGGAGGCCACCAAACTGATGCGTGAGCGTAACATCGGGAGCCTCTTCGTGGATCGGGTTGGACACATCGAAGGGATTCTGACCGAGGCGGATATCGTCCGGAAAGTAGTGGGAGCCGAATTGGATCCCTCCTCGACCGCAGTGGGCGCCGTGATGAGCCATCCCTTAATTGGAATCGATGAGCGGCGCCCGATCACGGAAGCGGCGGACTTGATGGATCAGCACAAAACCAGGCACCTGGCCGTGACCAAATCCGGGGCAGTGGTCGGAGTCCTGTCCGTCCGGGATCTCTTACACCCGGTGTCGATCGACGAGTTCTAGGCCCTCCTCGTCCCGACATACGCCCGCTCCCGATGGCCTCGTTGTTGGTGACCCATCAGCCGGTATCCAAACTCTGGCCGTCCCTGGTATGCGGATGACCGGACGGCCCTCTTGAAAAAGGGAATGCGAGTCGCCCTTAGTTTCCTGATCGGCACTATCCTCTTGGCCCTGCTCGGCGGCGTCATCCGCATGCACGCGGTCCGCTGATTTCCCGCGCAAGCCGAACCCCTGCAGCGAGACGACGGATTGCAGCCGGACTCTTGAGAATTTACGCCGCTTTAACAATTCCTCAACCCTGCGGATACTGCGTAGCGATACACTCAGTACAAGTCATGGTCCACCAGTCTCAAGGACGCGGCTGGGGCAAGCCGAAGCGGCCATGGCGAGGAAGGGAGGTGACGACATATGACATGCCCCCATTTCGTGGACGGACGCTCGGCGCATGCGTCGGCTCTGTGCATCGCCGGCGCCACGCCGACTGAGGCAAGCTGGATGGAGGAAGTCGAGTACTGTGGATCCACAGCCTATTTACGCTGTCCCCGGTATCGAACCATCGCCAGTGACCTCTGTCTGGCCATCCATCGGGAGGTCGCCCGAGCCATCGGGTAGACCTTCCACCGGACCGCGACGCCCAGAAGCCCCGGTCTTGCGGCATATTCCTGAGACCATATGAGCGCATGCCACTCT
>SWDL01000207.1 GCA_005116795.1 Nitrospira sp.
CCAGTGCTGCGGATGGAAGGGCTACGGCCTCTTGGCGCCAGTCGGGAGCTTGGAAGCCGGGAAAAGCCCCTACGGGGTCTATGACCTAGCTGGGAACGTCTGGGAATGGGTCGCCGACTGGTACGACGCCGGCTACTACAAGAAGAGCCCCGACCAGAATCCCACGGGACCGTCGACCGGTCAAACCAAAGTGGTGCGAGGCGGCTCGTGGAGCAACCGAGCCGCTGATCTACGCGCCAGTCTGCGCGACAAGGTGCCGCCCACGTACCGGAACTTCAGTTTTGGCTTTCGTTGTGCGACGAGTGTCATGAAATAGATGTGTGCGCTGCAGTGAACGTCTCTGTCCATCGGTGATCGAGATCTCGTGGTGGCAGGACACGAAGGAGGTTGGTTATGCCCATCGTCGGAGGATCCTCTCTCAGGCAAGGTCGAGCGCCGTTGCTCGTGAGATGTCGGGTTCCACTCATCGCGATCGCCGTGATCTGCACAGCCGCCACGCTGTTGGTCGGCACGCAGGAATCCAACGCCATCCCGGCTTGGGCCCGGAAATACAACGCCGATTGCGCCATGTGCCATTACGCGGCCTTCCCACGCCTCAATTCGTTCGGCTTGCAGTTTCGACGAATGGGGTACCGCACGCCGACCGAGGTCAACAAGGACCAGGATGTCTCGAACGTCGGCAATTTCCTGGCGGGTCGCCTGCGCACGCAGTTCGGCTACGACAACACGAAGGGGAACGTCGAACGCAGCGAGTTCCGTTTTCCTGAGGTCTCCATCATGTATGCCGGCGCCATCTCTCGTCACTGGTCCGCCTATATCCACGGCTTCGCCAACAACGGCTCGAGCGTGGACATGCATGGACATGTGATGGGCATGTTCGGCGATCATGACAAGTACTTCATGGTCCGCATCGGCCAGATGCACATGCTCAATCAGGAAGGGCTGGGGGGGTTCGACCGCCCGGTCGGCATTTCGTCCACGCCGATTCATGGGACGGCCCTCACCCGAAATGCCGCGCCGAGTAACTTTAATTTCGATCTCCGACAGAGAGGCGCGGAACTCGCCTACGTGTATGGCCCGGGCCGACTGTTTGCCCAGATCACGAATGGACTGGACGAGACCGGAAGCGGCGTGAGACGAGGGACAGACATTAATCCCCAGAAGGACTTCCTCGTCGGCTACGACCACATCCTGGACGAGATCGCGTCGAGCTTTACGGTCTTCTATTACAATGGAACGACCCATGGTACCGTCACACCTACTGCAGCAACGGGGCTAGCACTTCCAGATGGTGCGAACACGAGCCTGGCCAACACCTTTTCGTACTCCCGCTTCGGATTCAACGCAAACAAGGTCTTCACGGTTCCGGGACACGGATTTTTTGAAGTCCTGGGAGGCTTTGTCCGCAGCTACGACAATGTCTCACGCGTCACAGGCGATGATGTGGGTGGAAACTCGTTCTATGCCGAAACACAGCAATACATCACCGGCCCTGAGCTGACCTTCTTCCAGCGATTCTCCCTCATCGATCTGGACGGAGGGAAAAAGAATACGACCCGCAAGGACTATACCTTCGGCGCGGTCACACCCCTCGAGACCTGGCTCAGGCTGGCCGGCGAGTACACCTATACCGATAACCGGAATACCGGCATCACAGCGCACGTCGCGCTGGTCGAACTACAGGCGGTATGGTGACGCGGTGTTCAGGAGGCTAGCCTTTGACGCATCAACACTCGATGTCACGGAAGAGGAGACCTTCGATATGAATACCTTGCAGGCGACATGCGCGCACATGCTGCCGATCTGTCTGCTGACGGCAGCCGTTGTCTCTCTGGCTGAGGCCGAACCCTATGAGGTTGATCCCGGTATCAACGGTGTGACCGTTCACGGGCGAGTGAAACTAGGGGCGCCCTTGAAAGACACGGTGGCCGTCCCCGTGTTCCGAGACTCCGAATTCTGCGGAGACACCACGCTGTCTGATGCCCCGTCGGTCGACCCCGCCACGAACGGCCTCAGCGGCGTGGTCCTGAGTATTCAAGGGATTGAGAAAGGAAAACCCCTCACGCCCTCCGACAGTCCGGTGACCATCGAGATCGAGAGCAAAGCCTGCCGGTTTTCCCCCCACCTCACCACGACCCTCGTGGGGGCCTCGCTCGAAATCCGCAACCTCGATCCGATTCTCCATAATCTGCATGTCCGAAAAGACACACGCTATGGCCCCACGGTTATGAACGTCATTCAACCGGCAGGCACGCGGTCGGTGCAAAAGCCGTTCGGCGAAGCCGGGTTCCTGGATGTGCGCTGCGATGTCCACCCCTTCATGGGGGCCTTTATCCACGTGTTCGAACATCCGTACTACGCGATCACGGACAACACGGGCCAGTTCTCCATGACCAAGGTCCCGCCTGGCGTCTACAAAGTGAGCCTGTGGCATGAACAATTCGGCTTTCGAGAGAAAACGGTCAAGGTGCCTCCAGGAGAGAGCCTGTCATTAGATTTTGAGTTGACGAAGGAGGCGCACCCCATGGTCGGCAAGCCGGCGCGGTGAGTGATCGTCATCACGGAGGGTGTGCGTGGAAACGAGCGTCGGGCCTCGGAGCCTGCGTCATGGCCGCAGCGGTGCTGGGATGCGGAGGACCGTCGCGTCACGGGGGCATGACTGAGCAGCCGGACCGATATATTCGATCAGTCTTCCCGTCGGAGAGCGTGCCGGCGCGGACTCAGAACTTTAGGCATCCTGTCGAGCGGAGCAAGACCGAGTGGGGCCGACTCTTGAGTCTCCTCCAGGTCAAGCGCCTACACGGATTCCTCCGTTCCAGTCAGGACAGCGAGCCGGAACCGGCGTTTCGACAGGATGAAATCGCCTACCTCTCTGAGGGACTGGAGTCTCTCCTCTCCCAGATCGGCCCCCATGAATGGGTGGTCTTCTACCTGAGCGCGCCGCACGAGACTGGCGCGACGGAGCTGACCACCGGAGGCTTTTTCCTGCTCGACAACCATCTTCATGTGTTGCTGGCCAATTACCGCCACCTCGTCACGATTCCAGAGCAGACGCACGCCATCAAGCAGGCGCCCCTGAGCGCCGCGGGCACCATCGCCTATAGCATCGTGCCGCATAAATCGTGGACCGTCATCACAGAGAATCGATGGGGCTTTTCCAAGCCTCCGCTGGCCCGCCTGGTGGAAATTGTGATGGACGCGGAGACTCCTCAGGAGGAATCGGAGTTCGCGGGGAAACTCAAGGCGCTCAAACATCTCCGCGAGCAAGACTTGATCTCGGAGAAAGAATATCAACGAAAACGAGGAGACATCTTGAAGGCCTTCTAAATCAGCTCCCCCACCTTAAGTTCTCCGTGATCGAAGCCGCGTGATCCCCTTTGGTCAGTACCCATACGTGCGACGGCGTGGAGACTGGATTCCTTGCATTATTGATGTTTCTTGTCGCTCTTTTCAGCTTGTCCCGATTCATTCATCCTCGTAATATGTACCGGTTTATCCTTCTTCACCTGGACCGGACGACTTGACTTACTTCAGTGCTCCTCTATGCTCAGTGGGAAAGCCACCCGAGACGACTTGGGATCTCCTCGCGACTCACTACCGGGGTTGACCGGCAAAAAGGAGAACAAGAGATGCGGTTCTTACGCAAGGCTCAATGGACCGTGGGCGCGCTCCTTCTTTTGCTGCAGTGGTCTTGCTCCACCCCATCATCGGTGATTCCCCCAGCGACTCAATCGACGGAGGGCGTTCCCACATCAGTGATTTTACAAGAAGCGGTTCACTTTACCTCGCCTGATGGACAGGATGTCGTGGCGGAGCCGGGCAGTTACCGGATCGAGCCGACCGTGGAGGCGAATCTCCGCTTGGTCCCGGAGAACGGACGCGTCCCTCTCCAAATCGCCGCGGCCACGAACAATTACGAACTAGAGTTTGCGGTTCCCGTCGCCATCTCCCTTCCCGTCGATCATGACACCGTGTATGTCGCGCTGGTCCTGCCGGGAGGGTCGGCATTGGATGCCCTGGGGTCACGCAGCGGAATCCGCGAGAGAGCCTCCTGGACTCCCACGCGGAAAAAACAGGTTATTCGCGCCCTTCTCTCCAAACCATCACAGGTCCCGGCCGGCCTTCTTCGCGAACCATAGCCTCTGGAGGACAGCAGCCCGTCTTCAGCCACCGTCACCGGCGTGATGGCTCCCCCCCCCTCCTAGCTCCCTTCGACACGCCGATCCGTGAATTGTTCCGAATCGTTCTCTCCCTGCGGCAGAACCCTCGGCGCCATGGCTTCGACCCACTCAGGTGCAATTGAAGAGGGTCAGCCCCGTGAGGTCATCTCAAGCTGCCGTGGCTGGAGCAGCGGCTGTCCAGTGTCGAGCTGAAACTCGACTCTAAGTTCTCAGGCAGGAACATGCGTGAGCCGGCATAGTCAGCGCCACAGGCTCTCCGGCTTGTTTTCGTAGAAGCCAGAGCACAGCCCCTGAGACCAGACCGGCCTCAGGGGTTGCCTCAGACTCGGTGACGCCTCTCCCCCACCCTAATCCGGACGTA
>SWDL01000208.1 GCA_005116795.1 Nitrospira sp.
CAGAAGGCGCCGACACTGCAACAGCTCTCCAAGGCTCGGGCTGAGAGTGTGGCCAAGGTGCTCACGGCCAACAGTGGCGTGAAGAGCACGAACGTCGTCACGGTGGGAGCCGGCGCCGCGCATCCGGTCGCCAGCAATGCCACGCCGGCCGGCCGACAAAAAAATCGGCGTGTGGAGATCGCGGTGGCCCCGCGCGTCACCGTCGCGCAGGCCGAGACTCAGTAATCGGTCACCTCGGATGTGGGCCGGCTCCTGAGAGGGCCGGCCCCACATCCTCTCTTGCTTCGGACTCTTTCCCTTCCAACGAGTGCCTATTCCTACTCGACTCCAGGCCGCGGTCTTCTGAACGCCGGAGACGCTGCGCTCAACGGACTCGAAATATTTGCGGCGTTCCGGTATTCTCAGACCGTCAGGTGAGTCAGTGGCTCATCAGCGAGGGAGGGGAGAGATGGCCTTGGAGAAACCGGCAGAGACGCAGTACCCAATCCATGATCTGATCCGGCGGCGGTGGAGTCCGCGCGCCTTCGCCGGTCGACCGGTGGAACCAGAGAAGCTGGGGAGTCTTCTGGAAGCGGCGCGGTGGGGTGCGTCATGTTTCAACCAGCAGCCGTGGTTTTTCATTGTGGCGAAACAGGATGAGGGTGATTCCTTCAACCGTTTATTGAACTGTCTGGTGGAAGGGAATAGGGCCTGGGCGCAACGGGCCCCCGTGCTCATGCTCTCCGTGGCCAAGCTGACCTTCGACGAGGGGGGCCAACCCAATCGGCATGCGCTCCACGATGTCGGGTTTGCGGCCGGAACCCTCTGCCTCCAAGCCACGGCGCTGGGCCTCGTCGTCCACCAGATGGCGGGGTTTGACATGGGGAAGGCGCGAGAGACTTTCAGAATCCCGGAGGGGTACGAGCCGGTGGCCGCGATCGCGCTCGGCTATCAGGACGAGCCAGGCGTTCTCTCAGACAAGCTGCAAGCCAAGGAGCGGACCCCTCGGACCCGAAAGGAACTGTCCGGATTTGTCTTTTCAGGAACGTGGGGAAACCGCGCGGCCTTTTTGAAATCGAAATAAGCTCTTTGGGAGGAGAACCTCGTTAGCGAATCTGGGGCCGAGAGGAGTCCAGCGGCGCAACATGAATTCTGGCATCGGCGATCCGGCAGCCCTGCCCCGGTGCAAAGGCGAAGATAGGATTCAGATCCATCTCGCTGATCTCGGGAATCTCCTCGACCAGCCGAGAGATCCGTAAGAGCACCTCTTCCAATGCCGGGATGTCGGCGGCGGCATGGCCCCGATATCCCTCGAGCAGCCGGAATCCTTTGATCCCCCGGATCATCTCGCTGGCCTCGCGGTCCGTCAGCGGACCGATCCGAAACTGCACGTCACCCAGAATCTCGACGTGAATCCCCCCGAGACCGAAGGCGATCAGCGGGCCAAAGAGGGGATCCTGCGTGACCCCGACCATCACCTCGACCCCGCCTGAGATCATCGGCTGCACGATCATCCCCTCCATCGCAGCTTCCTGGTGTGTCTGCGCCAGTCGTTGATGGAATTCCTCAAAGGTCTGTCGCACCTCGGTTTCCGTCTGCAGATTGAGCCGCACGCCGCCGATCTCGGTCTTGTGGACGAAGCGGCGTGACGCTAGTTTCGCGGCCACCGGGAAGCCGAGGTTCCTGGCGAGTTTCATGGCCTGCTGGGCGCTTGCCGCCACACCGCCGGCGGGAATGGGCAGACCTGCGGCCAGGAGCATCCGTCTCGCGTCGTCGGCCGACAGCCATCCTGCTCCGTCTCGAGCGAGGGCCGTTCGGCACAGGCTGCGGCACTGCGCCAGGTCCATGTTGGGAAATTCCGGGGTGCGTCCCGGCGGGAGCGCCAGCCATTCCGCGTAGGCGGCCATCTTCCCCAATACGATCGGGGGCATTTCAGGCAGTGCATAGGTGGGAACTCGGGCCTGCTGGAGCACGTCACGCCCCCCGCGATCATATTCGGATATCCAGCAGGCGATCACCGGTTTGGCTTGGCCCGGACCTGTCGGCCTGGTCAAAAGACCGTCGCAGAGGCCTCGGGCCATTTCGGATGTATCCGTGGAACTGATGGAGACATAGATCGCGATCACGGCGTCCACTTCGTCCGAATCCATGAGCGTGGCGACCGCCCGCCGATACTGGTCAGGAGTGGCGGACGCAATCAGGTCAACAGGATTCTTGACGCCGGCAGTGGGAGGGAGAAACGCCCGGAGCGCCGCGTTCACATTCGCGGACAGTTCGGGCACGGTGAGTCCCTGGTCTTCACAGGCATCGGCGCAGAGAATGGCCGGCCCTCCCGCATTCGTGATGATGCCGACGCGTCTGCCGCGCGGCAGCGGCTGAGTCGCCAGGGCCGTTCCCAGGGCGAACATCTCATCCAGGGTTCTTGCCCGGATGACACCGGCTTGATGAAACAAGGCATCGACGGCCCTCTCGCTGGCCGCCAGGGCGGCGGTGTGGGAATCCGCGGCCCGACGGCCGGCCCGCGAGCGCCCGGCTTTCAGGGCTACGATCGGCTTTCGTTGGGCCACACGCCGCGCCAGTTTGGCGAAGCGACGAGGATTTCCGAACGATTCCAGGTAGAGCAGAATCACATCGGTCTCCGAATCATGTTCCCAATATTGCAGCAGGTCATTGCCGGAGATGTCGGCGGTATTCCCGATGCTGACGAAGGAGGAGATACCCAAGTGCAAGCGGCGCGCCGTTGAGAGAATGGCCAGCCCCAGCGCGCCGCTTTGTGACGACATGGCCACGCGTCCGTGGGGAGGGAAGGCGGCCCCGAATGTGGCATTGAGTCGGACGAAGGGATCCGTATTGACCAGACCGAAACAGTTTGGCCCGACCATGCGCATGCCGGCTTGACGCACGTGGGCCACCAGTTGGTCTTGCAGCGCGCGACCTGCCGCGCCGGTCTCGGCAAACCCCGCGGTGATCACCACGAGCGCCCGCACCTCTTTCGCGGTGCAGTCGTGGACGACCGTCATCACGGCGGCGGCCGGAACGGCGATAATGGCCAGATCGACCGGGCCCGGGATGTCGCGAAGGGAGGGCCAGACGCGGAGTCCCTGAATCTCGACGGCGGAGGGATTCACCGGATAGATGTCGCCTTGGAAACGGGAGTCGAGTAGCGTCTCCAGCAAGCGGTATCCGATATGGGCCGGATCACGGGACACCCCGATGACCGCGATGGAACGGGGATGAAAGAAGGGACGCAAGGAGGCGACGGTCGCGATGCGGTCCCGGACGTCCTTGCGCTCCACGCTGAACGGGGTAGGGAGCGCAGACAGTTCCACCTCCATGTGGCCGTTCCCAAGGCGCTCGGAGATCTCATAGCCGGACCCTTGAAACACCTCGCGCATGGCGACGTTGTCGGCCTGCATCACCGCCCACAATCGGACAAAGCCGTGGCGAACGGCCAGCATGGCAATGGCCTCCAGCAGCAGCGTGCCGAGCCCTTTCGCCTGAAACTCGTCGGCCACGGCGAATGACACCTCTGCCGTTCGTGTGTCCCTGGCGGCGTAGGATCCGACGCCGATGATGTGCAGGCCGTCGTCGATGAACCGAGAGGCCAGGAGGGTCTGCTTCGTGTGCGGCTGAGCGCGGTCACAGAGAGAGGCAATCTCCTGCCGGGAGGGAGGGGCCTGAGAGAAAAACCGGAACTGTCGTGCCGCGGGCGACAGATGTGAGAAGAAGTCCTGGAGCGCGGCTTCATCGGCGGGCTGAGCCGGACGGATGAACGTAGTCGTCCCGTCGCGCAGGATCGCCGGTCCGGCCGGTGGACGACCAGACGCCTCAGGGACCACAGGAACTGGGGGATTCCGGCTCATGCGTCGAACGTCCGGCGAAACCGGCGCACCCCATGAGGAAGAGCAGCGGCGCCGCGGTTATGACGGCCAGCAGGGACGAGAAGACGATGGCCCTGTCCTGGTCCCGGCCTCGCCATCGCCTCCTCATGCGCGGATGATTAGGATGGGATTGGGTGTGAAATGCGTGAGGGTGTGTGAGACGCTCCCCAGAAGGACACGTTCGACTCCGGTGCGGCTGTGAGAGCCGACGATCAGGAGGTCATGTTTCTCGGCCTCGCCCGCCACCAGGTCGGGTGGGTCACCGGTCAGCACCTGGGTGGTCACGGCGTGGCCGGTGGTTGTCAGCTTCTCGGCTGTCTCCTGCACAAGATCATGACCGGCTTGCAGCGCGGTGCGGTGCCACTGCTCCAATTGGGGCACGGCGATCCCGCCGGGGACCCTCAGCGGAAGGACGACGTGGAGCAGGGTGAACTCGACCGGCGTGGTAAACGGATGCGCGGCCAGCCAACGCACGATGCGCGCGGCGTCATCACGGTGCTGAACGGCGACGAGCATGCGCCGTGGGGATTCCATGGGTCGTTTGACCAGCAGCATGGAGCAGGAGGAGTGGAGGAGGACGCGATGGGAGACGCTCCCCAGCAGGGCCTCCGAGACCCGCCCACGACCTCGCGGTCCCATGACGATCAGGTCGGCCGAGGCTGCGCGGGCCGCCTCGATGACGATGGTGGCCGGAGAGCCGCATTCGCACAGGCGTCGCACCTGTGACACCTGTGCAGGAATCAGCGCGGCGGTCCGGTCCAACAATTGCTCGCCGGACTCTTTCATGGCCCGACGGAACTCGTCATACCCCTGGAGGTTCATCGCCTGCGCCACCACGGGATGTTCCAGGAATCCGAGGTTCACCGCGTGGACGAGCGTCACCTCGGTTGGAGCAAAGAGGCGCGTGGCCTCCTGGACGGCATTGAACGCTTGATCGGACCAATCGACTGCGATCACGATGCGCATGGGGCCTCCCGTCACGAGTGAGGCGTGACGCGTTCACGCCGCCGGAATTTCGAGCAGGTAGAGCTCGCCCTTCACCTGTGGATGCAGATCGCACCGGAACGAGTAATTGCCGGTCCTCTCCGTCGTAAACCGGAGCACGAGGGTTTTCCCCGGATCCACATAGAAACCCTCGATACCCTTCCCATAGCTCAGGATCCCTTCGCCTTCCGCATGGACCAACATGTTGGCCAGCATCGGTGAGGTGAAGCCGTGCCGCACAATGTCCTGGTTGCGGATGATCACCACGGTCGGGGCGTGCAATCGGACCGGGGTCGGCTGGCTCAACAGAAATTGAGAATCCCGCACGATGATCTCGATCCGTTGCTCTTCGGCCACGTCGCGAGAGACCTCGGCGCCGCCGGACACAGAGAGAAAGGTGGCCACCCCCACCATCGTGAAGATGAAACAGCTACGGAAAAGACGCTCAGTCATCATCGGAATCCTCCCTTGAAAATGTCGTGGGGGCGCATCCCCCGTTACCGTCGTGCTTCGATCTCTGCATAATGGGCCGCCAGCGTGTTGCGGAGCGCCTCGCGCAGTTCATGCCCGCTGAGTTGCCGGTTGGAGAGCTTCCGAAGGCGGGCCGCCAAGGCGACATCACCGAGGGTCTGCTCCGACCAGCGAGAGAAGTCCTGGCGCCGGTCATGATACTCAAGACTCTGGATCGGGAGCGTCGGAATCAGTTGAAGGAGCTCGAACAGACTCGCCGCTTCCGCGCCGATCCCGCCGCGCTCGTCACGAAACCAAAAGCGCTTCCCCGGCGGGAGGGGAGAATCCAGGTACTTGTAGAGATGACGCACATGCGGCACGCGGCGCATCGCCGGACGCAATTGCACGACGGTTCCACCGCAGAGCATGGCATTCCCGGGTGGAAGGATGGCGCTCTTCGCGTCATCGACGCTGCAGTCTTTGCAATGGGTCTGGAGCGCGCGCAGGGCTTCCGGTTCGGTCAGTCGCGTGAGCAAGAGCTGCTGGAGGCTCTGGAGGACCGTGGCGTCCATCCGATCGGGCCGATAGGACACGAAGGCCCACCCCCCGTCCTTCAGCCAGGGGATGACGGCAGCCGTGACGTCGCCATCGGGAAGCAGAAACTGTTGCGCCTCCTCGATGACGATCCAGTGGGGCCGGTATTTCCGGTGGCGCAAGGGACGCAGGGTCCGTAACAGATCCGCGACATAGCCGGCGCGCAGGTGGAGAGGGTACCGGCTCAGGTCGAGTACCACGGAGACCGAGGCCGCGTCGAGCAACGACACGACCGCGGACGGCGCCGGCAACGATGAACGATCTCCCTCGATCACGACACACCGCGGGAGCGCGCGCAGGACGCCGAAATCTCCTTCGGGATCGATCAGGAGCACCTGGTAGTCTTCGTGGTGCAAGCCCTCCGCGAGCAGACCCACCATCCATGATTTGCCGGTCCCCGAATCCCCGAACACGCCGAGGTTGCGTCCGGCCAAGCGCGAGGCGGGGACGGTCACCTGGCTGCCTTCTTCGCTTTGACCGAGCGCGATCGGCCGTTCCCGGTGAAGGGGCACGTCGCAATAGCGCTCGCCGAGCGGATATTGCCGGAGAATTTCCAGCACGCCTCGAGGTCCAGGCTCGGTCGCGACCACGTCCGCCATGTCGCGAACGGCGGGCACGGCGTCGTTGACGGCCACCGCCACTTCGGCCAGTTTGAGCATCGAGAGATCGTTCTCGGCATCGCCGAAGGCGGCGACATTGCGGGGCGACAGTCCGCAAATGGTCAAGAGCCGTTCCAGCCCGGCTCCTTTCGATGTGCCCATTGGGGTAATCATCACGGCGCCCTTGTTGTAGTCCACGGAGGCCCCGCCTCCGTGCGTGCTTAGGACCTGCCACACCGTCTGATCGTGGGGCGACCACGTGGCGGCAATGGCCATCCCGCGTTCGATGGGTATCTTGGTCTCTTCCAACGCCTTGATCAGATTCGGCGACAGCAGCCCAAACGGAAAATACAATTCGCCGCTCGCGGTGTGGGCCAGCACCGCGCCGTTTTCCCACACGATCCCCGTGAACAGGTCGGCCAGGCTTCCGAGGGGGACGGTCTCGAAGCGCCGTCCGGTCACGAGGAACAGCGAGTGGCCGGTCAGGCGGCATTGCTCCAGCGCGGATTTCACATCCGGCGGGACGACGCCGTCCACGGCCACCG
>SWDL01000209.1 GCA_005116795.1 Nitrospira sp.
GAGGCATCTTAGCATGGGGGTTGAAAAACAACAGGGGCGACCCTGCACTTAGGTGAGAGGTCGCCCCTGTTGTGGCGCTTAGGACGCCACACTACTCATTGTGTGTGAAGTTGTGAGACCCGAGCGGGATTGAGCATGTTCGGCTTCCAGTCGGGGGAGACCTCGTCAATCCCAGGCGCTTGGGTTCCTCAGACTCGCATCAGATTCTCATCACGCGGGGAGTCCACTCGTCAGAGTGCGCAACACGCCATAAGGCGTAGGCCGCGAAGAGAACCCGGGAGACCTGACCGAGCAGAAGCCTTCGCTCAGTTCCTCGGGCCTTGCAACACCGGTGGAGTACGGTCTTCCATTACGACCTCCTCCTGGCTAAATCGGACTGAGAAAACAGTGAACAGGTGATCCTGTTCACTCCCTGCACCGCATGTCTTCGATCTTTTCACTCTCTCCATGCGGCGTATTTTCTTTCATACTCCTGTTTGCGAAACCTGTCAACTGGGAGAAATTCCATACCCGGTGAACCACGACTGCTCCGCCTATCCGAGTCGTACGAGGCGGCCACGCGTCTGATCCACAAGAGTCTTGATGGTCTCCCGTCACTGACCGGTGAAGGCCGGGGCCGCCATTCCCAGGTGTCGCCGGACCAACTGTACGAGTCCCACGGCATGCCGGGGAACCGGATCGTAGAGCTCCACGATCTGGGACTCGTTGCCTCGAAGATGGAAAGAGTGAACGGATCGAGGCGCGGAATCTAAGACGTGCGGAGGATAGATTTCAGATCCGCGAGGAGCTGCTGGGCCTGCTTGCGGTGCCCAGGAGTCAAGGTGGCCGATCCGAAACGGACCCGGCAATAGAGGTCGGTCAACGACATCACAGGCGCTTCGGCCGGCTTCCGCACCCCTGCCACTCGGCGGGCAAACTCGATGGGTCCGGTGCTGTGCGGCTTCGAAATCCCGTGGCGGTCGAGCACTCGCACCATCGTGTCGTACAGGCGGCTCGCGTCCCGTTGTTGGACCGCGCGCATGGCCGCCGTCGGAGGCGCCCCGTCGCCCGCAGATCTCCGAAGTCGCAGTCTCCGGTAGAGCAGGCCGATCCCGATGAGAAGCCCGATCACGGCGCTCACCGTCGCGCTGAAACTCCAGGGGGCATTGCGCCCCCAGGACTGCAGTGCGTGGATCCCGTCTTTCATCCGCCCCCGAACCCCGGCGACCCAGGAGGCGACCTCGGCACGGACATGGTCGCCTTGCTGTCGAATGCCGTGCGCCACCTCCATCTGGTCCCGGAAGCTGTAGCGAATCACGACGCGATCCCATTTCAGGCGCACCGAATCAAACGCACTGCCCATATGACTCCAGATCGGGTCGACGACAGGGGCCGCCACATTCGGCGTCGGATCAAAGGCCACCCAGCCCGCCCGCGGGAAAAAGACTTCCACCCAAGCGTGCGCATCCCGCTGCCGGACCGTGTAATAGTTGCCGAATTCATTCCATTCGCCCGGGAGATAGCCGGTGACGAGGCGCGCGGGAATCTTGAGGGTTCGGAGCATCACGACCATGGCCGTGGCGTAATGTTCGCAGTACCCGGTTTTCCGCGTGAACAGAAACTCCTCGACGGGATTGATCGGCTGCGCCTGCCCGACCTCCAGACTGTACTGATAGTGTTGCCGAAGGTGCTGCTCAATCGCCAACACGCTCTCATAGGTCGTGGCCGCCTGTCCGGTGACGGCCTGCGCCAACTCGCCCACGCGCGGGGTC
>SWDL01000210.1 GCA_005116795.1 Nitrospira sp.
ATTCGAGGCGAGCCTGTGGCTTAGCTCATGGGCGCTGAACCCCCGGTACAAGCGCTCGAGGCATTGCGCTCACATGGTCACTGGACTGTCTGGGTAACAATAGGCAGCGGCATGAGCCCGGCCATATCGTCCTGTAAACTTGCTTGCCTCTGATCTGACCCAAAAGGCGAATCCTCAATGAGAACACTTGTCACAGCATTAACCCTCAGCCTTCTGGCGCTCCACACCGCCCGGGCACAAGGGACAGGATCCGCGGAGGACAATTTAAAGCTGAAAGGCATCACCCTGCCGCCACTTGCCACACCTGTTGCGAATTATGTCCCCGCGGTCCGTGTCGGCAATTTGCTCTTTGTTTCGGGCACGGGTCCAAGTCCATCGACACCCCGGGGCAAAGTCGGCACGGATCTTTCTCTCGAGCAGGGCTACCAAGCTGCTCGAGCTACCGGCCTGAACATCCTCGCCACCATTCGCGCTACGCTGGGGAGCCTCGACAAGGTAAAGCGAATCGTGAAGGTTCTCGGCATGGTGAACTCTGCTCCCGGATTTACGGAGCAGCCAAAGGTCATCAACGGCTTCTCCGATCTCATGGTCGAAATTTTCGGGGAAGCAATCGGTAAACACGCTCGCTCCGCCGTTGGCATGGCGGAACTCCCCTTCAACATCCCGGTCGAGATTGAAGTGATCGTTGAGGTCGAGTAGCAACATTGGGTAGAGTAGAGGACAGGCTTACGCCTGCCCTCCCTCATCAAACCGTGCATGCGGATTTCCCGCACACGGCTTTCCGATGTTCTTCATGCCGAGGCATGCGCAGAGCGCCAGCCCGCTGCTGTTGGAACCTTGTATAGCCCGTAGCGCCGATACAGTGTCGCACTCGGAAACCGGCCTTCGCCGATTCCTCTGTTTTTCACCTTGTGACGCTTCATCAGGTGCATGCGCAGACGCTGTTCCGCATGAGTCTTGACCTTTTCCATCACCTGGTTGGAATTCCGATAGTGGAAGTAGTTCGCCCAGCCGCGAAGGCTGCGATTCACGTTTCCCACGATCTTATCCAGCGCAATGGGGGTCAGTTCCCGCCCGGTGAGCGCCGTCAGTTTCGCCTTGATCTTCTTCAGCGACTTGTCCGACGGACACACATGGGGATACGGTTTACCGCTTTGCCGCCCTCGACTCATCCTGATCGAGTACCCCAAGAAATTAAAGCTTGCTTCGGTAGCGTCCACCACCTTGGTCTTGGCCTCGTTTAGCATGAGTCCCAGACGCTCGAGCACGTGTCGCACCACACGCAGCGCTTCCTCCACCCCCTTGGCGCACAGCACCACAAAGTCGTCCGCATAGCGCACCAGATGCGCCTTGAGTTTGCCTTTGAGGTTTTGGCGTTGCCATATCCGATCCAGAATATGCAGGTAGCAGTTGGCCAGCAGCGGTGAGATCACCCCGCCTTGCGGGGTGCCTTGGCTGTTGGCTTTTCCACCGCCCACGGTCTTCTTCACCCCGCGCTCGTCTTCGCCGATGACCGGGGCTTTGAGCCATTGTTTGATCAGGCGCAGAATGCCCCCGTCAACAATGCGCTCGGCCACCACGGCCAGCAGTTTGGCGTGCGGAATGCTGTCAAAGTATTTCGACAGGTCGGCGTCTATCACTTGGGTGTGGCCTGCCCATAACACTTTGGCGATGTCCTCCACCGCATCGTGGGCCGATCGCTGGGGCCGGAATCCATACGAATGCTCGCAGAAATCAGCTTCGAAGATCGGCTCGATGATGAGTTTCACCGCCATTTGCGCCACCCGGTCCCGGATCGTCGGTATCCCCAGTGGACGCAGACTGCCGTCCGCCTTGGGTATCATGACGCGCCGCACCGGTTGGGCTCGGTAGGTCTTGTCTTTCAGGTCACGGGCCAATCCCCGCAGAAACGTTTCTATCCCTTCCCCGTTCTCTATGGCCTCGAAGCTGATCCCATCGACGCCGGGACTTCCTTTGTTGGCTTTGACCAGCCGCCAAGCATGACTGAGTGTGTCCGCCCGATACAGCTTGTCGTAGAGCGCGTAGAAACGATAGGCCGGTTCTTGCTTGGCCTTGGCATACAGCTTCCTCTGTAGCGTCCTGATCGATTCCGGGGTGGTTAGCAGCATGGCAATCCCCTGATCCTCCGCTCTTCGGTTGCACGAACAAAGCAGGGTCCCTTCCCTCGGCTCGGTTCTCCCTTCGCCTCAAGCGGTACTTCGAACCCCTCCGACTCCCGTTCGGGGCCGCCGCGCTTTCGTCTCCTTATACGCAACGCTCGGTGGTCTCCCCACCTCCCCACACGGGTCTCCAGCACTGGGCAATAAATCTTCGTGAACATGCCGTCCCTGCTACCCCGGGAGTCGATACGCGCCACTTCCGTTATTCCAGCGCGCACCCAACGACCTTCGCCTTCTGACCACAGGCTCGGCTTCTCCAATTCGTTTACGAGGCTACTCATAGGTTCACTTATCGTTACGGCCTGCTCTCTTGCTGTTTGGAAACTCACGACCCCGCGTTGCCGCGACGCCGCTTCCTCATGCTACCGAGGCGTACGGACAACTCCTCGGACGGGACTTCAACCCGCTAGATTTACTGCTGTTACTGCGTACGGTCAAGTCTTGACATGACGTTTTTGCCCGAGCGAGGTGTCAGCCTTTTATCTACTGCGCCACCTGCATAGCTGCTAAAGAAAAGAAGTTCCCCCTCGCGCCCGGCCACTGTGCCGGACTTCGTCTTTATTGACGCTCACGTCTCCTTCGACGTGATAAACCCTATGGGACGTTTCTTCGCTGGCTCCGGTGGCGTCATCAACTGGCGGATGGCGTGCATGATCTTGGTGATGGCCTTGTCGTGGGTGTTGAGCTTCTTCTCGAGCTGGTCGAGCTTGGCGGCGAGCTCCTTGTTGGAGGCGATCAATTCACGCAGCCGCACAAAGGCACGCATGATCTCGATGTTCACCGCGATGGCGCGCGGACTGTTGAGCACGGTGGAGAGCATGGCCACGCCCTGTTTGGTGAAGACATAGGGCGCGCAGCGCCGCCTGCCTTTAGCAAAGTCCTCGGACTGCGATCTTGAGGTTGAAAATCGCGTCCTCAAGTTGGCAACCTCCTGATTGGTCAACTGGAATGTGAAGTCGGTCGGGCGTAAGATTCACTGCATCTCCAGAGGGCCTGACAATGACACAACTTCTTGAAAAGGCATTGAGCCAAGTGGCAAAGCTTCCAGCGTCCGAGCAGGATGCCGTGGCCGCTATCGTGATGGAGGAACTCGCGTCCGAGCAGCGATGGGCAGACTCGTTTGCAAAATCTCAGGATCTCGTTGCCAAGCTCGCTGAGAAAGCCCTGGTTGAGTACGCGACAGGACGCACCAAGCCGCTGTAGCAGCAGTGCAATCCCAGACTACCGAAGAATTCCGCGCGCTTCTCGCCGCTGCCCCGAGTTCGGTCCAGGCGAAAGCAAAAAACGCTTACCAGTTGTGGTCGGAAAATCCAGCGCATCCCTCGCTTCGGTTCAAGAAGATTCACGATACGCTTCCGATCTATTCGGTTCGGATCGACCTTGATTGGCGGGCATTAGGTGTTCTCCAACAAGGAGTTGTTATTTGGTTTTGGGTAGGACCTCACAAGGAGTACGAAAGGCTGTTGTCCAAAATGTGATCGAGATCTGACAGTAGGACGTCAAAAGACACGGAGTCCCTTGTTCTTGCGGGACTCCGGTCGGCGTCCGGGGTACCGGGAGGCAGTCCAAGTAAAGGCCATTTGCCTTGCAAATCAGGAAAGAAGGGGCGTAGAATCGCGCGCTTCGCTTGGCTGGGGTGTGGACATGGTTGTCATTCGACTTGCGCGCGGGGGCGCGAAAAAACGCCCGTTTTACAACATGGTGGTTGCGGAATCGCGCCGGTCCCGGGACGGTCGGTTCATCGAACGTCTGGGTTTTTACAACCCCAAGGCGCCGGCGGGTCAGGAATCCCTGCGGATCGCCATGGACCGCGTGACCTACTGGAAGAGCAAGGGCGCCCAACTGTCAGACACGGTGGCCCGGCTGGTCAAGCAGTTCAGTGGGCCAGCCAAAGCCTGAGCCCATGGTGGTCATGGGGCGCGTAAGCGCCCCGCACGGAGTCAAGGGCTGGATCAAGGTTCAGCCATTCACCCAGGACGTGGACGGATTGCTCGGTTACCCGCAGTGGTGGCTGAAGTCTGGCGACGCCTGGCATCCCCACCGGATTACCGAGGCCAATGT
>SWDL01000211.1 GCA_005116795.1 Nitrospira sp.
TGACGGTACACGGAGAGACCTACCACGTGCGCGTCTCGGGGTCTGGGCGCAAGAAGGACGGACGCAAGCCCTACTACATTCGCGTCAATGACAAGCTGGAAGAGGTCTATCTCGAACCGATCCAGGAAGTGCTGGCGGGTGTCCCGGAAACGCCCGAGACCGGAGCGGGCGGCGCACCGAAACGCCCGAAGCCGTCCCAACCAGGCGACGTGGCCTCCCCCATGCCGGGCCGCGTGGTGAAGGTCCTGGTGCGCCAAGGCGACGGCGTCAAGGAAGGCGATCCGGTCCTGGTCGTCGAGGCCATGAAAATGGAGAGTCGCGTCCCCTCCCCCATCGCCGGGACCGTGCGTCAGATTCTGGTGACGGAAGGAGAGGACGTGAAGACCGACGAAACCCTGATGCAGATCGAGTAGGTCTTGCCTCACCGATCCGGACCAGCCGTGCCGGTCCTCTTGTTTCTGCTGATGCTCCTGTCCGGCTGTGCGACCTCGCCGCCGGAGATCCCCGCAGAGGCCGACGCCTTTCATCACCTGCCCATCCACACGATTCAGGTTCACGGCTCCAGGCTCGCGTATCTGGATGTCGGCCAAGGCCCGCCCGTGATTCTGCTCCACGGCCTCGGCGGGGCTATGTGGCAGTGGGAACATCAGCAGATTCCCCTCGCGACCTCGCATCGGGTGCTGACGCTCGACTTGATCGGCTCCGGCCTCTCTGACAAGCCGTCGATGGAGTACACACCGACCGAGATGGCGGACTCTGTGAAGGGCTTCATGGATGCGCTCCATGTGGAGCGGGCCTCATTGGTGGGACAGTCGATGGGGGCCGGGGTTGCCATCGGTATGGCCCTCATGTACCCTGAGCGTGTCGATCGGCTGGTGCTCATCAGCGGATTCCCAGACCATGTGCGGGAGAAACTCCCCAGCCGGATCATGAAAGATGCCCTCGATACGTGGGCGCCGGTCTGGGTGGCGCAGCTCGCCAATTGGGTCGTCGGACGCGGGCCGACTCAGCGGGTGCTGGAAGAAGTCGTCTACGACCGGTCGCTCCTGACCCCGGCGGTCATCGAGCGGTCGTATCGCAATCGCCGGCGCGCCGGTATGCTCCCTCCCCTCTTTGCATTGATGCGATCCCTGCCGCTCTGGGAAGAGGGCTTTGCGAAGCGGCTGGGTGCAGTCCGACAGCCCACCCTGATTCTGTGGGGATCGGAAGACCGGGTGTTCCCCGCCAAGGTCGGAGAGGAGATGCACGCGATCATGTCCGGCTCCCGGTTCGCGCTGATTCCGAAGACGTCACATCTGCCCCAATGGGAGCGGCCCGACCTCGTCAACGATCTCATGCTCGCATTCTTCCGTCCATCATGACCGGAAACTTCCCACGTGTTGCAAGGCGAGCGATCTCGCAGCCGATACCATAAGGAGGACAACGATGAGCCAGAATCGCACAGTCGCGTGGACCATAACGTTCGCCATCGGCCTGCTGGCCTCAGCCGGCTGCGCAGAGATGGGCCATCAACAGGCAGGCGGATTCAGCTATCAGCCGTTTCCCGTGGCCACCGGCAGCGGCACGGCCGGCGACGGACAGTCGGTCACCTTCAAAGGAAAACCCCTGGCGATGACCGGAGGACCGGGGATCAAGGTGGGCGACAGTCTTCGTGAGGTAAAACTGGCGAAGACCGATCTGTCGCTGGTCAGCCTGACGGAGACCAAGGGCAAGGTCCGGATCGTCAGCATCGTCCCATCGCTCGATACCAAAGTGTGCGAGCAGCAGACCCATTATCTCAGCGAGAAAAACGCCGGACTCGACCAGGGCATTGAGCTCATCACCGTCAGCATCGATACGCCCTTCGCCCAGAGCCGGTTTGCCAAGGACGCGCACATCGAGAACGTCACCTTCCTCTCCGACTATCGCGGCGGGGACTTCGGCAAGACCTACGGACTCCTGGTCAAGGATGTGCACATTCTGGCCAGAACGGTCATGGTGGTCGACAAAGAGAACGTCATTCGATACCTCCAGATCACGCCCGAGTTGGCGCAAATGCCGGACATGGAAGCGGCCTTCAACGCCGCGCGGGGGCTGAGGTAATGGAAGGTTAAGGTTGCCTCGCCTTCTTCGAGCATGACGATGTCCCACTACGACATGTTGGTGATCGGCTCCGGACCGGCCGGCCAGAAGGCCGCGGTCCAGGCCGCGAAGCTCGGCAAGACCGTTGGCATCATCGAGCGGAAGGAAGTCGTCGGCGGGGTCTGCACGAACACCGGGACCATCCCCAGCAAGTCGTTGCGCGAAGCCGTCCTGTACCTGTCCGGATTCCATCAGCGGAGCCTCTACGGCGCCGGCTACCGGGTCAAGCAGGACATCACCATGGCCGACCTCGCCTTTCGGGCCAACCACGTCGTCAACCGTGAAATCGAAATCATCCAGAATCAGATGGCCCGAAACCAAGTCGAGATGATTTACGGGGCCGCGCGATTTCTCGACCCGCACCGGGTCGCCGTCACTCAGCGAAACGAAACCGTGGAGGTGACCGCCTCGCACGTCGTGATCGGCACCGGAACCGTCCCGGCGAGACCACAACATATCCCGTTTGACGACCGCACGATCATCGATACCGACGGGCTGTTGACCCTCAAAGACATTCCCAAGTCGATCACGATCATCGGCGGCGGCGTGATCGGGGCCGAATACGCCTCCATTCTGGCGACGATGGGAGTCGGCGTCGTGCTCGTCGAGCGCCGCCCTCGACTTCTCGATTTCGTGGACTATGAAATCATCGAGGCGCTCCAGTACCACATGCGCAGCATCGGCGTCTTCCCGCGTTTGAATGAGGAAGTGGTCTCGATCGAGAACGCGGCGGACGGCCAGGTGATCGTTCACCTGAAAAGCGGAAAGGACATCCCGTCCAGCATCGTCATGTACTCGGTCGGCCGGATCGGCGCCACCGCCGATCTCAACCTTGAATCGATCGGCATCACACCGGACGAACGCGGCCGGTTGACCGTGAACGAGCACTTCCAGACGTCGGTCCCCCACATCTACGCGGCCGGTGACGTCATTGGGTTTCCATCCTTGGCCTCCACCTCGATGCAGCAAGGGAGGCACGCCGCTTGTCACGCCTTCGGCATCCCCTGTCAGACAGACCGCACGCTCCTGCCCTACGGCATCTACTCGATCCCTGAAATTTCCATGGTGGGCCGGAACGAGGAAGACCTGTCCCGAGCCGGCATCCCCTATGAAGTCGGCATTGCCCGCTACCGCGAGATCGCGCGGGGGCAGCTCATCGGCGATGAGATCGGGATGCTGAAGCTGCTCTTTCATCCCAAGACCCGCGCGTTGTTGGGTGTGCATGCCATCGGCGACGGCGCCACGGAGCTGATCCACATCGGCCAGGCGGTCATGACATTCGGCGGCAAGATCGACTATTTTGTGGATACCGTATTCAACTATCCCACGCTCGCGGAATGCTACAAGGTCGCAGCACTCGCCGGAATCAATCGTCT
>SWDL01000212.1 GCA_005116795.1 Nitrospira sp.
GCGAAAATACAAATTCGGCTGTTCCGCTTGCCTGCGCTTCACGAACGACGCTTCACGCATCACGCTACTCGATCGCCTTCTTAAACCGCTGCGTCATCGCGGGCGGTTCGATTTCCACGCGCCCCACGTCTTCGACGTGCTCGTTCACCTTGATCAACAGTAGGCTGGGCCCGTCCTTGGCCAGCATATCTTTGAATTCATACACGATGTCTTCGCGCTCCCGCACACGCGCCACATTCACGTAGCCGGCCGCCTTGGCCACTTGATCCAACTGGACGACCCGCGAGATCGTGGGCTGATTGCCGGTGCTCCCGTACACTTCGTTGTCGAGCACCACATGGATGAAGTTCCTCGGCCGCATGGCCCCGACCGTCGCCAAGGTTCCCATCCCCATGAGCACATTCCCATCCCCATCCAAAACGATGACTTTCTTGGTGGGCTTGTTCAGCGCCACTCCCAATCCGATGGCCGCCGCCACGCCCATCGACCCGATCATATAGAAGTGCGTGGGCCGATCGGCGAGGGTGTAGGCCTCCCGCGAGGGAAAGCCGTTACAAATGACCACCGGCTGATCCGTCAGCAGCTCAAGGATGGCCCCGATGGCCCTCGCGCGGCTCTGGAGTGTGCCTTCTTCGGGTCTCATCTCCGGCCCCCCTGAAAATGCGGGACTGGCGCGACGGGCGAGACTCGGATGACGGAAGCTCCTTCATGTCTCGCGCCTCTCGCGTTTCTCGCCTGCTTGCTCACGGGTGCAATCCCTTCACGATCCCCTTCTTGAGCACCAACGCCACCGGGATGCGCTGTTTCAGGAAGGTTTGGGCCGTCCATGTGAGGTCCTCGATCAGGGTGGCCTCGGACAAGACCCGATGAGGAATTTTCACGGTGTCCAATAATTGCGTCGTGGTCTGCCCCATCACGAGATGTTCCGGCGCATCCTTGCCCTGGAAGCCCCGCCAGGAAATGAGCAAGAGGCACGGCTGTTCATAGAGCAGGTTCAGGGAGACCACGGCATTGAGAGACGTGCCGAGCCCTGAATTCTGCATGAGCACGCAGGGAACCTTCCCCGCCATGTAGGCGCCGGCCGCCATCGCCATGGCTTCGTCTTCCCGAACCGCAGGGGTGTAGAGCCGCCGTTCCATCAGCGTGGCAATAATGCCGCCCAGGATGGAATCCGGCACCCCGGTGAAAAAATCAAACCCATTGTCTTGCAGCGCTTGGACGAAATCGTCGCTCTCGATCATCGCCTGTCCTTCAACAAGGTCCCGACTCGCCGTAGGCCGTCGGATTATAGTGGGTAGGCCCGCCAGACTCAAGAACTTGAATTCTGCCCCCTGTATCCGGCCTATGATAGCTTGTCCTCGAACCGCTGTGAGGCCCTGAGGCATCGGACGACTGGCCAGCAAGGCGCGCGCTTCCAGGAACAGCATCGCTGCCGCTCCACCCGTTTTCCCTTTGCGGGAAACGGCCCTCGCTGCGACCCAGAGGGCAAAGGCGGACAGCCGCTTCGGACGCTCAAACCACTTCTTCAACACGGTCAACCTTGTCAGATTTGCGTGGCCATGCGCGTCAATCTCGTCAACGACCTTCAGCAGCTTTTCAGGGGCGCTCGTTCGCATGTCAGAATGGCGGTATCAGATTTCTGGCTTGGAGGCGCGGTCTTGGGGGCGTTCCAAAGGGGGCAACGACTCCGGCGGAACGATCAGGGTGATGCTGCGCGCCTGGCCGGGAACGCGTTGAATGAAGCCGCGCCGCTCCAGCGTGAGCACCATCTGATGCACGCTCGGCAGCGTCACCTGGAAGAACCGTTGCATGTCCGCCTCGGACGGCGCGCAACCGTTCAGAATGCTGTATTGGTGGAGGTAAGCCAGATACTGCCCTTGTAGCTCAGTGTAGGGCGGTGTCATTC